>JBDRPR010000511.1:0-12678 GCA_043826845.1 Bacteroidota bacterium | reverse complement strand
CTTGTGTATTTTTTTTCTGTTTAGCATGACTTCCTGAGTATGGTAGAAAAGAGATTCACTAATAATTGGCTCATGAATAGCATCAATCATTTAGGCTTCCTCTCCTTTATAAGCAGGGACAAATATTTTTCCCATATAGGCAGGATTGGTAATCATTTTAAAGAAATTGGATTTTGAAATCTTGAAGCCATCCTTACCTAGGTTAATCCTTATTTCTGTGGCAGTAATTGTACCTAATGCCATTTCATTAAATGCTCTCTTAATAAATGGAGAAAGAGGACCGGGAACAATAATGGGATTATTGTTTATGTCTCTTTTATTCAAATATCCAATGGGAGCTTTTGCCATCCACCTGCCTTCTTTTCTTGCTTTTCTCATTCCTCTGATAACATTTAGAGACCTTCTGTCATTCTCAACTTCCGGTGCTGCTAAGTAGAAAGCAAGCATCATCTTATTTTCAGGAATACTTAAATCAAGAGGTTGTTCGATTGCCTGAGGTTCAACATTATATTTATAAAGGGTGCTTATCATTGCGTATGAATCCCCTGCATTTCTTGAGAACCTGTCCCATTTGGTAAATATTAAATAATTGACATTGTTTTTGTTTAGCCGAATAAACTCAAGAAGTTTCTTGAATTCTGGTCTGTCAAAAGTTTTTGCAGAATAGTAATCCTTATAAAGAGCTACTACTTCAATTCCTTTGTTTTCACAATATTTGTATAGCCTTTCTTCTTGGTCTTGAAGACTATATCCCTTTTCTGCCTGTTCATCAGTAGATACCCTGATGTACAAAATTGCTTTTTTATTCATAGCATTAAATTTTAAGTTCTTTGAGCCGGGTTCTTCTAAAAAATTCAATTGCTTTTTCTGCTATATTATAGAAGTAATCCCTAACACGTATTATTTCATTGTCAGTAAGTATTTTACCGTGCTTTTCCAGTATTTTCTTTATTTGCTCTTTTGTTATCATTTCTCTCTAAATTAAATGTTAATACTTTTCTTATCAAATTCAACTCAAATTTCCTGATTATCAGATACCATTATTTTTGATTTTAATCAAAATTCAAAGTTTCTATATGAAAAAATGCAAAAATATTCCAGACTTGCTTATTCATTTTTGCTCCTCTCCGGTTTGTTTATTATTCTGTTGGTTTTCATCGTATTCAGATTTTTGTGAATGTTATCTGATACAATTATACAACCCTGAAAATGCCTGATTCTCAGTAAATCCCTATTCTCCGTAATTTTCCGTAATTTTTATCTTTATTTCCCGATTTTTCCCGATAGGTTTAAAATTATTTTATATTTTTATGGTGATAATATTGTAGTTCAATCATAAAAACATAATCCCCCATGGCAAACCACTCTCAAAGACTGACACTATTCTCTCTATTATTCTAATATAGCTAATTTTAGCTGCGGGGGATTTTTTGGTTTATGGGAGATGGAAAGGGGGGGGTGGAAAAAGTGATACAATACATTGATATAAACTGGCAAACATACAAATGAAGTGAAATATTTAGGTATGCTTATATTATTTTCTGTGGTGTTGTTTGGATGTTCACCCATCAAACAGAATAACAAGCAGCAAACAGATTCAATGAATTTGGAACTGGAAGGTTTTTGGATCATGGAATATAGCCAGTACACAGGAGAAAAGACGCCCGAACAATCTGGGTGCCCCATCCCAGATGTTCCTATCGAATGGATTTACCAACCGCGTGCACTAGGCTCACATATTTTAATTAAGAATGATAGTATTTCATTGTTTCGTTACCCATATGAATATTATGGGACCTTTAAATATGAAATCATTGGGGATTCATTATTCGTAGAATCTAATGGTACTTTTACGAACATATTTTTGGTCAAAAAAAATGATTCTGATACACTTACGTTGTACTTTGAGGAAGAATTTACGTCAACTTGTATACTGTCTTCCGAAACAAAGTATGTACGTATTTCTCCTGATTTTGAAATCATAAATAAACTCATTCAAGATTCAATTTCATGTGATTCGCTTATTGGCAAATGGTGGTATTTAAGGAAAGAAATCTCCTACGAGGATGGCACCGAACCAACTATTTTAAATTTCCCTCAAGGGATGCCGGATTCAATATTCGTCTCTCCGGAAATAATAAATCAAGCTATTTATCAGCCGTTTATTGAATTAAAATTAGATAACAGGAGTGTAAAAATGTTCTTCAAAAGCCCATCTAAAAGTTCATTTACTTTAATACCGGAATTTAAGAAGGATAAAATTTTATTCGCTGATTTTATAGATTACCAAGAGAATGGAGGGATTGACACCATCTACTATGATGTGATTTATAGAAATTGATGGATATGAAAACAACAAATATACCTTTGCCAACATCACCTATAAATCAGTGTATTAGCGCCGTTTCATTACTGAAAACGTTAAATTAAATGAAGAAGATTACAATAATATTACAATTTCTCTCAGTCATTAACTTTGTTAACGGACAAGACAATAGCAATTATTCAGATTTATTATTAACAAAATCTTTTAAAGCATTTCAAACGGTTGACATTGAAATGGCTTGGCATATACTCCCATTTCTAAAGGATAGGTTTGAAAACGAACTTAAGGACGCATCTAGTTTTTATAACCCATATGACAGCTTATCGAAATACATTAACATTAAATACTCCTCAGATAGTTTATTAAAAACATATTGTTGGAGTGAAAGAAGTGGAGGATGCTGCCATACTTCATCAACATTTGCTCAATTCAAAACAAAATCAGGAAAGATAAAGTATCTTGATTTAGAAACCCTAAAAGATGATGAGACTGAAATTTTCATTACAGATTTACAAAAGATTGAAATAAACAATGCCCCATTTTACCTACTGCTTGGGTGGGGAACTTGTTGCGGAGGTAAACACTATCAAATTGCCCGAATATATGAAATCACGAATGAAAACTTTGTTCAGGTTGACTCGGTATTTGAAAATGAAACAACTCTATATATTGGAGCCAACAGATCTCAAAAAATTGAATTGAAATTCTCTCCTGATACAAAGATTTTGTCTTATAACAATTATGCATTTGATGATGATATAGGTTTTTATACCAATGAAAAAACAGAGGTGAAATGGGAATTAAAAAGAAGCGGATTTAAAAGAATAAACTAATGCCAACACTAAATAGAAAACATAGAGCAGAAAATACAAAATTTGAACGACATAACATTTAATAAACGACTCGGTAAATTGATAGGTAGGTGCTCCGAAATGCCCTACGTTTCTTATTGCCAAATGTGTGTGTCTTGAATCTCAAAGGCACATTTAATATAGTTCTTTGAGAATGCTGTACAAAAGATGGAAGACCTTTAAAGAAGATAAAACGAAAGCCGAAGTCGAGCGAACTGAATTAGTGTATGTCTTCAAGCAAAATTGCACCATTTTGGGATAAAAAGTAAGGTGTGATTAAACAAAAATAGATTAAAAAATTCATTTTATTAAATTGCTTTATCAAAGGTATAAATTTCTCTTCTGGTTTTCATTGTTTTCTTTTTTAATTTCGAGTCTATTTTTCAATTGTAGGCTTATTAGTTCATTATTTCGATGATTTTTATCAAAAAGTAAAAATTTTGCTCAATTTCAGCTCGGTTTTGCTGCAGTAGAGAGTCAAACATGAATTAATAAGTAAAATATGAAATCTCTTTATATTAATTTCTTAAGAAAACCTTCTTAAAAAATCTTCTTTTCTATAACGACTCAATTTGAGATTTGCTCCATCGGTCATTCTTATTATCCCTCCATCCCCTTTTTGAAAACCTGTTACATGTCTGAGGCTTATGATGGTACTCTGATGAATTCTGAAAAAACCATAATCATTTAGCAGTTCCTCATATTCTCCAAGGTTTTTACTTGTTGTAATTTTTTTGCCGCTCTCTACAAAAAAGTGAGTGTAATTTCTATCTGCTTCTAATCGTATTATGTCTTTTAACCTGACAACCTGAAACCCCTCAATTGTATTTATAATCAGTTTTCGTATTTCTCCTTCATTGCCATAATTCTCAACCAATACCTTAAGTCTTTGATTAATATTATTCTTTAAGGATTCAAATTGTTTTTCAAATCTCTCAATTACTTCCTCAAGGTCAGTAATTTTTATTGGTTTTAATAAATATCCAAAAGCACTAAATTTAAAGGCATCAATGGCATATTGATTATGTGCAGTGACAAAAACCACTTCGAAGTCAATATTTTTTATTCTGTTTAACAAATCAAATCCAGTCCCTTTTCTCATCTGAATATCTAAGAAAACAAGATCAGGTTTATTCTCATTTATCATATTCAGGCCTGATTCAACATCATCAGCTTCCCCGACAATTGTTATTGTTTTAAAATGTTTTTCCAACATGTTTCTTAGTACATATCTGGCATCTTTTTCATCATCAATTATTATTGATCTTATCATTATGATAGTGGAATTAGTATTGTGATTTTTGTTCCTCCTTCTTTTAGTTCTTCTGCAACAACGGACTGATTGCCATTAAGTCTTTCCTTCGTGATTTTCATGCCTTTTGAATTGTGATTTTCACTCTTTTTGTTTGCGAGACTTTTGTTTATTCCTATACCGTTGTCAATTATTGTGCATATTATAAACCTATTGTCTTTCTTTCTCAAGTCAATCTTTATTTCTCCCTTCTTATCATTTGGCAATATGCCATGCCATATAGCATTTTCAACAAAAGGCTGAATGATAAGGGGAGGCATAAAATTATTGAGGATGTCCAGATTGGGATCAATATCTATTTTATACTCAATGAAATTGTCTGTACGCATTTTTTCTATTTCAAGATATAATCTAAGGGTATTAATTTCATCTTTTACCGATATTTGTTTTTTTCCGCTGTTTTCAAGAATAATTCGCAGTAACTGACCAAAATCACCCATGTAATTACTTGCCAAATCGAAATTACCTTCCATAAACATTCTTTGAATACTATTGAGGCTGTTAAAAATAAAATGAGGATTCATTTGTGCCCTTAATGCTTTTTGCTCGGATTCGGCCCTGTTTTTTAATTCTTTAGTTTTTTGATGCTTGATATATAATATTATTAATAAAAGTATTAGAATAAATATCCCCAAAGACAATCCGATAATAATATTTCGAGTAATCACCTTTGATGCTAATCTCTCGTTTTCAAGATTTAAATTTGAGATTTGCTGATCTTTTTTCTCTGATTCAAATTGTTCCTGAAGGGAATTAATTTCGTTTTGTGTATTTTCATTTAAAACGCTATCTTTATAAACGCTGTACCATGAAAGTGCATCATATGCTTTTTGAATATCACCAAATTCATAGTAAGCTTGATCCAGACTACTATATGCTTGTTTGATATCTTCTTTTGAATCTATTTCTTTAGCAATTGATAAACTTTCATTTAAAAATTCTATTGCCAGTTTATAATCTTTTTTATAATAATAAAGTCTTCCAATATTATGTAAGATACCTGTCTCCCATTTTTTATTACCACCTATATCTTGTAATGCTACCATAGCTTTATTGAACATCTCAATAGCATTATTGAATTTATTATTAGTCATATAAACTGTAGCGTAACCATTGTAGAGTGATGGTAAAATGTTCTTTTCTTCATGTCGCAATGCCACTTTAAGTGCCAGATCATACTGACCAAGAGCCTTATCCATGTTTTTTTGCATATAGTAGATGTAAGCATTAAGCTGGTAGTTAAACGAAAGACTTTCATTATCTCCACTTTTTTCTTTCAGTTGAATAGCTTTGTTATTGTATTCTAAAGCTTTATTAAATTTATTTAGTTTAAAATTAATATTCGCGAAATTGCCATAGAACTTTGCCATTCTGGGATAATCTCTGAGTTTCTCGAAAATACGAATAGCATCCATATAATATTCCGAAGCTTTCTTGTAATCACCCTCCATCATAAGTGAAGTACCAAGATTTCCTTTACCAATGGCAATACCCTTATTAAAATTTATTTCTTCAGAAAGTTTCAGGCATTGTTCAGCATATTCCCTTGCTTTTTCAGGATCAGATAAAACAAATTTATTATAAAGATGATCCAAAATATAAACACGATCACTGTCAATTTCGGTTTCTTTAAAATGTTTCAGGAGACTATCTATATCCATATTTTGCCCAACCATCTGAATAACCGGAATTAACCAAACGAGAAAAAAGCACAACAAGCGCTGTACTTTTTTGATATTTTTTAAATAGTTATTATTCATTATTGTATTAATAACTTTTTAGTTATCCTTCCATTTTTAGTTTCTAATTGAAGGAAGTAAATACCTTTTGCATAATTGGAAAGATTTATTTCGACCTTATTTTCATTCAATATCCAATTTTCTATTTCTACACCCATATTATTTACTAAAAATAAATCAATAGTTTTATTTTCAAAGTTAGTTATTTCTAAAGTGAAAAAACCATCGTTTGGGTTGGGATAAATATGAAGTGAATTATCAATACTGTTTTCGCATATTCCAACTCCGATTATTGTCACACAAGCACTTGTATCGGTACATGTATTTTGGGTTATCTCTACTGCAAAGTTTCCATTTGCAGTCGCAACAAATAATTGATTTGTGGCTCCCGGTATTATTGCATATCCATTATCACAATCCAACCATTGATAGATCGCTCCAATTGCATTGGCTATAATTGAATCATTGGTATTTATAGTCGTAATATCCAGATTATTAATTGTCAGATTTAAAGCAACAATACTATCACAACCGTTTGCTTCCCCATTGGGGATTGTATAAGTTGCTGTTGTATTGCTTGCTGTATATGTATTCCCATCTATCCACAGATATGAATCACAAGCTGTAATAACATCTGTGCCGTTTGTCGGATTATTAATTGTCAGATTTAAAGTAACAATACTATCGCAACCATTTGCTGCCCCTCCTGTAAAAGTATAAGTAGCAGTATTGTTATTAGATGTATAAGTATTCCCATCTATCCAGAGGTAAGAATTACATGCCGATTGAACATCAATTCCCGTGCTAGGAGAGCAAACAAAAGTTGAACAGGCTTGAATTGTTGAAGGAGGTGTAAGCAAAGAGCTAGTCACTGTACCTAATACACTGTTGTTAGTATATAATGTTGGTGATACACTTGAAGGACTTGGGGTGGATAAGTTGTTCGTGGTAACTGAAATTGAAAGCAGGTCGCATGATGCAGATAAGTCCTCTGGAATTTTCTTTATTCTGTCTCTATATCCTAATATATATCCATTATCACTGGTTTTTGTCATTCTTGTCCCCCATGAAAAGATACTGCCGGTAGTAAAGTTTGCCAATCCATAATATTGGATGGCAGTTCCTGTTGAATTTGTCTTAATTATCACGCATCGCGTCATATTTTCATTCGTGATGGCATATAAAACTAAATCAGAATTTGAGGACTCAATAACAGACATCCCATAAGAATCAGACGCTCCAACAATTGGTAAACTTACAGAATATGATTTTCTCCAAATTCCTGCCAGGTTAGAGGAATTGAATTTCATCATGTATGCGTCATTTGTTAATCCTTCCCCTCCGGTTACAATAATATTACCATCGGATGTTTTCGTTGCTGCATATATCCTTCCCCCCATTTGAGCCTGGGTAATAATGGTTCCTGAGGAATTAAATTTTATAATCCACCCTGATTTGGCACTAGAATTCGTATAGTATTCACCGAAAGCAAAAAACTCTCCATTTCCATTATCAAGTAAAGAATTTAATAATGGGTGACAGCCAGATTGACTGCAAGTTCTATATGATTTGTTCCACAATAGATTTCCATTTTTATCATACCGCAATAAGCCAGATAAATCATACCCTGAGTTATCACCACCTGCTGCACAAATTATATAGCTTGAATCTGGAAGTTGAATAACATCTTTGGCTTCATATACTGAATACAATTCTTGTATTTTACCCCAGACAAGATTACCTGTCGCATCTAATTTAGATATTGCCAAACACCGAGTACTAAGATAACTACCTCTACCGACAGCAATGTACCCCCCATCGAATGTTTGCTTAACGGTACTTCCCTCATAGAAACCACTTAAACCTCTCTTCCATTCAACATTTCCTAAGTAATCAAGCTTGTATACTTTCATTGTGCTGGACTCGGCTGAACATACTATAAAACCACCATCAGCAGTTTCTCGAATCGTTTGAGCGTCCATGTTCGCATATGTGTTTTCCCAGAAATTTTGAGCATAAATATTGGAAGATGTAATAGCAATAAAAAATAGCACAATCAAACTAAAATTGATGTGGAATCTATTATTTAAGAAATTTGTGGTTTTTTTAATATTTATTAATATCTCATTACTATTCTGTGTAGTTATTAAACACATATTCATATAATTTATTAAGGATTCTTTCATAGGTTAATGATTTTTGAATTCGTTATTTTAATTTATTGTTTAAATACTTTTAAGGTTGTTTTATTTCCATCCTGAGTCTGGATTTCAACAAAATACACACCTTTATCACCTACTATGTTAAATTCAATCTGGTTAGCTGATAGGTAGTCCATGTCTTGAATGACTTGTCCCAGGGTATTCTTAACATGAAGGGTTAAATTGCTATGCGTTTGCCCTAAATTAATGGTCACATTTCCATAGGTTGGGTTAGGATAAATTGAGATCAGTGTATTTAAAAATTCATCAACCCCAACACCGGTAATATTTACACAAGCACTGGTATCAGTACACCCATTTTGAGTCACTTGTACTGCATAGTTCCCATTGGCAAGTGCAACAAATTGCTGATTATTGGCTCCTGGTATTATTGCATATCCATTATTACAATCTAACCATTGATATTGATAACCAGAAGCATTTGCCATCAAGGTAACAGCATCAACTTGATTGATTCCATTATCTATTGGAGTGATAATAACATTTTGTGTTTGCGTAGTTGTATTTCCATTACCATCATTATATGTCCATGTAACAACTGATGTGCCTTGTGCATTGATTGGCAAAGTTGCATTGTGCGTACCTGTAATGGAACTGGCACAATTGTCGGTTGCAGTCGGGGCTGCTAAACTTGATACTGAGCATTCTGCATTAATATTAGGAAGAATAGCATTATCCTCAACAGGAGCAGTGACATCATCAATAATTACAGACTGAGTTTGCATTGTTGTATTCCCATTACCATCGTTGTATGTCCAAGTTATTGTAAATGTTCCCTGTGTCGTAATTGGAAAAGTTACGTTAGGTGTACCCGTTACGGTTCCTGCACAGTTGTCGGTTGCAGTTGGTGCAGGAATGCTTAGAATCTGGCATTCTGCTGTAAAAGGGGATAAACTTCCATTATCTGCTACCGGGGATAAAGCATCAGCAATAATCACATTTTGTGTTTGAGTGGATATGTTTCCATTTCCATCATCATAGGTCCATGTAACAACTGTTGTGCCCTGAGTGGTAATTGGCAATGATACATCGTGTGTTCCGGTGACAGAGCCTGCGCAGTTATCAGTCGCTGTTGGGGCAGTTAAGCTTGTAACTGAACAAACCTCATTAATATTGGATAGAGCTCCTTGATCTGCTACTGGGGCAATATTATCACTAATTACCACATTTTGAGTTTGAATTGAGATATTTCCATTTCCATCATCATAAGTCCATGTGATTGTTGTAGTTGATGTTATTGGTAAAGTTGCATCATGCGTCCCTGAGATTAACCCTGAGCAGTTATCTGTTGCAGTCGGAGCAGTTAGACTTGCAACAGAGCAAATCTCTGTAATAGTAGGTAAAGTTCCTTGATCTGGGACTGCTGCAGTATTATCACTAATTATCACATTTTGTATTTGAGTGGATATGTTTCCATTTCCATCATCATAGGTCCATGTAACAACTGTTGTGCCCTGAGTGGTAATTGGCAATGATGCATTGTGTATTCCTGCGATTGTTCCTATACAGTTGTCTGTAGCTGTTGGTGCAGTTAGACTAGATACGACACATTGTGCGTTTACATCAGTCAAAGAAGCATTGTCAGCAACCGGTGCTATATTGTCATTGATTATTACGTTTTGCGTTTGCGTAGATGAATTTCCATTGCCATCGTCGTATGTCCAAGTTACTACGGTTGTGCCTTGTGTAGTAATAGGCAATGTTGCATTATGTATTCCTGTGATTATTCCTGCACAATTATCTGTAGCTGTTGGTGAAGTTAAACTAGATATGGAACATTGTGCGTTTACATCAGTCAACGAAGCATTGTCAGCAACTGGAGCTGTATTGTCATTGATTATTACATTTTGCGTTTGTGTAGATGAATTTCCATTACCATCGTCGTATGTCCATGTTACTACAGTTGTACCTTGGGTTGTAATTGGCAAGCTAGCATCGTGTGTGCCTGTGATTGTCCCTGCACAGTTATCTGTGGCTGTTGGTGCGGTTAAGCTTACTACCGAACATTGTGCAGCGACATTTGATAAACTTGGAACATTAGCAGTTGGGGCAGTAAAATCTCCTATAGTTAGATTAACTGTAATAATTGAATCACAGCCGCCTGAATTAGTAATGGTGTCCAAATATGTATTGCTTGTTGTCCATATATAATTTCCACTGGGAGAAGTATAGCTAGTACACGCAATAGGAGAAATAGTATTTGAGGAATTGTAGCATTCATTGAGTTTTAAAATATAAATATCCATTCCTCCAGCTGAAGTAAGAGTTGTTGTATTGCCTGAAAAAACCAAATCCATTGTATTATAAAATCCTCCTCCCACATAAAATGAATTATCAAAAGAACTATAACACAAACCCCATCCTGATTCGTCACTTGTAGATCCATAAGTCTTCACCCATTGAAATTCCCCATTACTATTAAGCTTTTCAAGGAAAACATCCGTTCCTCCATTTGAAGTAATATTATAATTAGTTACTAAATCAGGATCAAAATCAACTGTATTTTGAAATGTGCCTGAAAACAATATATTTCCATTTATGTCAGTCGCAATATTTCCCCAAACCCATTCAGATCCGGTTCCTCCAAATCCTCGCCCCCATATTACATTTCCTAATGAGCTTAATTTTATTACAAAAACATCAGTTCCACCATTTGAAATAAATGAATAAGTTCCTGTTCCTGAAGAAGGGTCTAGATCAGTTATGCCCTGAAATGTACCAGTAATATAAATTTGATTTGAAGCATCTATATGAAGAGCATATCCAGTTTCAGAACCTGTTGATCCAAATTGTTTTACCCATTGTAATGTGCCTGAAGTATTGAGTTTTAATAGGAAAGCATCAGATCCACCTACAGCTACTAAGTTAACAGTTCCAGTCCCGGGCTGAAAATCCTGAGTTTCATCAAATCTTCCAGTTAAATAAATATTTCCAGTTGCATCAACCTTTAGACCATGTATTCCAGCTTGAAGAGATGAACCATTGGTGTCATCCAAGGCCTTTGCCCATTGTTGCGTTCCGGTGGCATCGAGTTTCCAGAAAAATATTTCACCTGCAATGGAAGTTGTTCCAAAATCTACCCAGTTTTGAATATATCCAGTTACATATACATTTCCGGAATTATCAGTATCAACACCTGTTCCATAAGAAACAGTACTAGCCGCTTTTGCCCACTGAAAATCGCCGGATGAATTTAATTTTAATATAAAAGCTGCATATGATTGAATCGTATTGTCCGCAACAAGATTATAAACCCCAGTACCGGGGTCAAAATCTACAGTGTTTCGAAAACCACCAGTAATAAATACATTTCCAGAATTATCAACAGCAATATCATAGGCCTGATCACCCCAAATTCCTCCAATTTTTTTGGCCCATAAGAAATTCCCATTTCTATCAAGCTTCTGAATAAAAATATCTGACCCACCTACAGAACTTAAATTGAGAATACCTGCTCCAGGATTAAAATCTATGGTTGATGAAAAAATCCCGGTTGAATAAATATTACCAGAAGCATCTGTTGTTTGTGCATATACTTCTTCATTTGATGTTCCTCCAAAATTATACGCCCATTGCAATAGTGGAGTCTGTGCTTTTGTATTTGTCATGATAAATAGTACAGCTACTAATCCTAAAATGTGTCTAAAATTTTTCATAATTCCATTTTTTATTTCATTCTTATTTATTTAAACAATCTCTGTTTATTTATTAAACCTACTAGAATCTCCTTTACCTTAATAAATTTGATTCAATTTTTGTCTAAAAATAGGATAGAAATCTTAATTAATTTTGGTCGTTGTACCTATGGCAAGCCATTTGATATGGATAGCAGAAAAGAATTATCAGTTGGAAATTTCTATTTCTTTAAGCAAGTTTTTTCCATAATTTTGTTCTGTTTCAACACCAGATATGTTAAGGACAACTTTGATTGCATAATAATTTAAGAAATGGTAAAAGAATTCCTGAGTATCTAAAACAAGTTTTCAAATGGGAGAAGGACTGTGCTAAAAAATTTTACTGTGGATTTTACAGTTGTCGATTTGAGAGGGAAAATGCTGTAAATAAATTGTTGTGCAAAAAGGAAACTTTTGTTATTAAATGGGATGTTCCCTCCAGATATTGATAAATAGATAAATAAAAACTACAATTTTAAAAATAAATAAAAGGATGATTAAACCTGTTAATATTGTTCTTATGGAAGGAATCTCATCGAAGCGTAATGGGTTTC
>JBDRPR010000510.1:0-10408 GCA_043826845.1 Bacteroidota bacterium | reverse complement strand
TGATGAAACCCCAAAGACTTTTTTCAGGGAAATATTTCCATAACCGCCAATATTTGAATCTCTTATTGTCAAATCATAAAAAACAACTGAGCCTTCACCTGTACTAACCGTATCTTCAAGGCTGATCAGATCATCTTCTATACCTGCCATTACAGAAGCAAGAGAAAAAATATGACCTGGTTCGATCATCTTATATGCAGCAAAATTATAATTATCATCACATGAATTTGTTGTAGTATCCTTTCTAAGATTAACCATCGCTTTAATCTCTCCAGTATTTACATCCATAACAACAACGCATCCCCAGTCACCTGAATTTTCAGTAATGACCCCGGTAAGTTCTCCAGTGATATATTTCTGAAGAGTACTGTCAATAGTGGGGACAGTATTTATTTCTCTCACCGTGTTTTCGGAACATGAAATAAAAACATAGAGCAAAGCAATAAAAATGAAGGAATTGATAAACTTTGTTTGTTTCATAATTGTTAAGATTTATATACATAGCAAAGCTAAAAAGTTTTTTCTAAAGTTAAATATTTTAAGCCAGAAGTTTTTCTTTTCTGAAGTCCTGATTTCTGACGCTTCACAAAATTCAATCGTATATTTTTTGTTATACTAAAATGAAATATAATTATAACTAAACCATTATCAAAAATAATAAATTGATAGCCAGTCGGTATAGTCTAATCTAATTCTGGTATAATGCCGATGGAAACATCTGTTTAGTCCAATTGATACCGACTGGCTAACAAGATAATTAAAACAACTCGCTTCGCTTTTGTTATAAAACTTTTAGCCGTCGGCATTAACCAAACCAGCCAAAAGATTTCATTTTATTCATCTTGTTGGCGGTTTGGTATGAGTGGACGAAATCCGATAGCTATCGGGTTGGACTATTAAAGATGTCCAATCGGTATTAACATTTGATCATGAATGAATTAATGTTTAGTTTTACTGATATTACCTCACTAATCGTCAGAAGTCGGGAAATATTTTAAGCAAATTAAATTCAGAATTATATTGTACTATAAAAATGGTACAACTTGCTACCTTTTTTAAATTTTCGATATTTCACCCTATGATGTAAACTAAATCGTTTCTGAAAAAAAAATGTAAAATGTTTTTATCTTTAACTTCTATTATTTATTTTTACATAAACTATAAAAAGAATATCCTGTGAAATCTGTATTTTTTATCTTCATATATAAGCAATTATCATTTTTAATAACTGTAATTTTATTCCTTTCATGCAATTCAGATAATAATAGAAATTATTATAATATTTCTCCCATTGATGCTGCTATGCAGTTAACAGATCAGGATAATAATGGGACAGATAACTCTTCAAAAGCAGATTCTGTTCAAATCGGCAATCAAATATGGATGACGGAAAACCTGAATGCTGCTTGTTTTCAAAACGGAGATACCATTCCGGTTGCATATACACACGAAGACTGGGATATAGCCTGCGACCAAAAAAGACCCGTATGTACATTTTATGATTTTAATACAGAATATGCTGAAAAATATGGAAGACTATATAACTGGTATGCGGTGATTGACACCAGAGAACTTGCTCCTGAAGGATGGGCTATTGCAACACGCAACGATTATGTTTATCTTTTGGGGAACTTGTCTGAAGAAGATAGCCTGGTTTACATTTCAATGCTCGAAGGAGGAAAAAGTGGTTTTAATGCACAATTATCCGGATTCTATTTTATGAACCAGTTTAGAGGCATTGAAAACTCAGTATGCTATTGGACAAGTACGGATTATGATGAAGACCATGCATGGGATCTAAGGAATTTTCCTTATGTTAAAGAAATAGAAATAGATGCACATGTGAAAGAAATGGGATTGGCAGTCAGATGCCTAAAGGTATTTACTGAATAATGTAGTTGTTAAAGATGTATAACTTCGATATTTTCCCCCAAAATATCAAAAGGTAAAAACTCAAATCTTAATGCCATCAGAAATTCAATCGAATCTTTAAAATCTGATAAATTAAATGGTGTTGAAGTGTGAATTTTTTCAGAATTTACTACCTGACTGTCAATTATTTTTATACTTTTGTTCATAGGGGTATTTTTTTGTTTTTGACATCTCAAAGATAATGTTTATCAATGAGTTGAACAAATTTTACCCCACTTTTTATATATTTTTATGAATAATTCAGGTAAAATAATTACAACATTTGTTACTTTAATGAAAAATTACGAATCTAAAAATTGAAATTGAAGTGTTTTTTTTGAAAACTATAATAGTATCATTTTTCTTATTTTTTTCATTGGGTACATTTTCACAAATTGCCTTTGAAACGCAACCAAAAGTAGAATTTGATTATTTTACTAAATTTGATTCCTATTCAACCAAACACGGTCTCAGTAGTAATTATGTCAAAGCCATTGTTCAGGATAGCATTGGTTTTATGTGGTTTGGTACTTCTGATGGCTTAAATCGTTTCGATGGCTATGAATTTAAAGTGTACAAAAATGTTCCTGATGATACAAATTCTTTATCCAATAACACTATTACCTCATTAGCTATAGATATTTATGATAATTTGTGGGTAGGGACTCTTGATGGTTTGAATAAATTTGATAAAAATACCAACAAGTTCACACGTTACATGTATTCCGATTCCAGTCAGAATACTATTGCACATAATTGGGTAAGAGCATTATATGCAGATATAAGGGGTTATCTCTACATCGAAACGGCTGATGGAACTTTTCATAAATATGATATAAGGAAAGATAAATTCAAGTATTTTAAACATGGAGGCAACACTGATGATTTTTTTCAAACATATCAGATGCACCAAATATATGAGGATAAAAATGGGCTTATCTGGGCTGGTGGTGTAAATTGTTTAGGGATGATTACTTTTGATACAGAAAAGGAAATTCTCAAAGAGCATATTTTTGAAAAAGACGGTTGCCCTAGTTCTTTTTTAGAGGATAGATATGGCAATTTTTATTTAGGAAATAATGGAACCTATGGAAATCTTTTGTATAAAGATAGTCTTAAATTAAAAAGAATTCCTTTAAATTCATGTTATTGCATAATTGAAGATAATCTAGGTAATATATGGTTTGGCGGGTATGCTTATGGAGCGATGAGATATAATCTAAGAGATAATAAAATAACTTTTTTTGAGCATAATTCCGAGAATAACAAATCAATAATAAGCGACCAGATTATCAAAATATATCAGGACAAATCCGGTGTTATATGGTTTGCTACTAAAAATGGGATTAGTAAGCTAAGTTCTAATAAATATAAGTTTAAACATTATTTTCATATCGCAAATTGCGATAATACTATTTCTTCAAATGAGGTATTTTGTGCAAATCAGTATAACGACAGCATTCTTTGGATTGGTACGTGGGAGAGCGGATTAGATAAAATTAACATGCACACGGGTAAGATTAAGCATTACAAATGCAAACCTACAGATAAATTTACAATTGGTTCAGACAAAATTTCAGGCTTTACCATAGATAAAAGCGATTCAAATTCATTATGGATCAGTACTTGGAATGGTTTTTACGGTGGAGCTCTTAATAAATTGGATATTAACAAGGAAATATTCACTAGGTACGAGATGGGCGATAAATGGATTCATGGCGTTCTTAATGATAAAAATAGTGATATTTGGACTTTAGGTTGGGGATATGGTACCGGCCTGACTAAGTTTGATAAGAATAAAGGTAAACCTACAAATATTCATTTTGATAAAAATACGATTCCTTTTAGTGGAGTGGAGAAACTTCAAATAGATAAGCAAAACAGATTATGGTATCGTAATGGTTATCTTGATTTGAATAAAAATCTTTTTTACAGGGTATTAGTGTTTAATGTGGATGATAAAGAGAATGCATATTATTTAGACAGAATGAAATCTGCACCAAACAGCATTATTCTAAATAATTCAGGGCATCAATCATCGGAATGTGCATCCATTATTATTGATAATGAAAAAGTATGGATGTGTTTGAAAAATGGGGTTATACTCAAATTCATTTCGCAGAATATTTATGAATTTTTCTCAATTAATGAAAGTATTGTTTCTGCATGTTTGGAAAAACACACAAATAAATTATGGATTGCTACAGATCAGTCACTTCTTTCATACAATCCAATAACTAAAAAGAAAACTGAAATTCTAAAATTAGAAAACATCAATGTTATTTTTGAAGATAAGAACGGACAAATATGGATTGGTTCGGATTCCGTATTATGTATTTATAATCAGGAGTTAAAAAAAATACAGGTTGTGAAAAATAACATTCATTGTATCACTTTTACTGAGGATAAAAATAAAAATCTTATTGTCGGTGCAAAATCAGGATTGTACAGAGTTGATATTATCTCAAAAGAAATAGCTAAAGTGAGCAACAATATAATTGAAAACAAAATTGACAGGCATTCTTTGAATTGTATTTATACAGATTCGCTTAATAATTTTTGGTTAGGTACAAATAAAGGATTATACTATTTTAATGCTTTAAATGGCTCTGTTACTGAATACTTAAATATTAGATATCAAAAAAATAGCATTATCAGTAATAAGGTTTTATCTATTGTAGCTGATTTATCAGGCAATTTGTGGATTAGTACAGATAAAGGATTGAGCAAGTTTAATATTGCACAACAATCGTTCTCCAATTTTGATCATGTCAACAATAATAGTCTTTCTGCAGGCAATACGACCTGTGCTTTGGAAGATAAGAACGGTATTATATGGGTTGGTACTTCATGGACAGGACTTAATAAGGTCAATACAAAAACCTTAGAAGTAGAAAACTATTATTCGCTTACTTATGATTCAACAAGCATTTCAGATAATCATATTTTGTGCATTTTTCAGGATAGCAAAGCTAATATTTGGATTGGTACGGAAAACGGTTTGGATAGATATGATTCTATAAATAATAATTTCATTCATTATAGTACAGCCAATGGCTTACCAAGCAATGTAATTAGCGGTATTTTGGAAGATGATAATGGAAATTTATGGATAAGCACCGATAAAGGCTTGGTAAAATTCAATCCAAAAAACAACATTGTAACTAATTATACATTGTTGGACGGTCTTCAAGACAACGAATTTACTAATGCCTATTGTAAGTTAAATAATGGTTGGTTACTTTTTGGTGGGATAAATGGTTTTAATGTTTTTCACCCTGATAGCATATTGCTAAATATGTATAAACCATCAGTATTTGTTACAAGAATTCAAATAAATGATTCATTAATTGATAATATTTTCAGTCTAAAAGAACTTAATTTGCCATATTCTCAAAACAATATTTTATTTGAGTTTTCCGCTTTTGATTTTAATTTCCCTGAACAAACTAAGTATCAATACAAACTTGTCGGTTTTGATAAAGATTGGATTACTACTGATGCTACAATGCGTATAGCTAAATATACAAACCTTCCTGAAGGTAACTATACTTTCAGAGTAAAAGTAGCCAATAATGATGGTCTTTGGAATGAAAAGGAATATGTTTTATCAATTACTATTGCTCCTCCTTGGTGGCGTACCTGGTGGTTTAGAGTAAGCTGTATTATTGCTATCATCATTATCTTAGTTAGCCTTTATCGTTGGCGTACTGCCACATTACGTCATAGACAGAAACAGTTGGTATTAGAAGTGCGAAAAGCTACTGCCGAAATCCGCGAGAAAAATGAGGAACTTAGCCAACAAAATGAAGAAATAAAAACGCAGCGAGATATGATTTTAGAGCAGAATGAAGAATTGCTGCAACAAAAAGAGGAAATAGAAACTCAGCGTGATGAGATTGAATCACAGCGTGATAATCTGCAAGATCAAAAGGAACAAATCGAAGATCTCTATGACATAGCGATTGAACGTAAAAACCTTGTGGAGATAAAAAATAAAGAAATTGAAGACTCAATTCGCTATGCGAAACGAATACAAACAGCCGTATTGCCATCAGAAAAATATGCTGATTCTATACTTGGTGAACATTTCATTATCTTTAAACCTCACAGCGTTGTAAGTGGTGACTTTTATTGGGTGACAAAAACCGAAGAATGGACAATTGTTACAATCGCTGACTGTACCGGCCATGGTGTACCTGGTGCATTTATGAGCATGTTGGGCATAAGTTTTCTTAATGAGATAGTACGTAAGAAAGAAGTTACAAATACTGCTGATGTATTAAATCATTTACGTTCATACGTAATTGATGCATTAAGTCAAACAAGTAAAGAAGGAACGCAAAAGGACGGCATGGACATGTCAATTGTTGCGATACATAAAAACCGAAAACGTGCTTTATGGTCGGGAGCTAATAATCCCCTTTGGATAATAAGAAACACATATTCAAATGACAATGATAAAATAGATTTGGTAGAGGAGCTAAAACCTGATAAAATGCCAGTAGCCATACATATTAATATGGAACCGTTTACAAACCATGAAATTGATATAGAAAAAGATGACAGATTATATTTATTCAGCGATGGATTCCCTGACCAATTCGGAGGAGCTACTGGTAAAAAGTTTAAATACAAGCCCTTTAAAAAGCTTTTAGCAGAAACTTCTAACCTTACAATGCAAGAACAAGGTGAAAAAATAGAAATGGTTCTTGACAAATGGATGAACAATAATGGAACAAAATATGAACAGATAGATGACATTACAATTGTAGGACTTAAAATATGAGATGGTAAACTATGATAGAGTTTCTTCGGGGGGTAAAATACCTCAGAGAGTCAAAATATTTGCTGAAAAAGCAGGCGAAAAATAAATCGTAAAAAAATTCTACTGGAGTTTTTGCATCAATTTCTTCAAATTCCAAGCAGTTTCTGCCATTAATGCATTGATCTGTACACCATTTTCGCCTAAAAGGTAGTCTGTTCCATTCGGAAATCAGTTTTCAGATGTCCGATAATTTATCCTTTATTATCACAAACTTTAAACAATATGAATTTTCCCGCTGATATTGCTTATTTTCGCAGATATCAAATAAAAACTTTTTCCTGCGTAAATTTGCGTTCCCGATAAATATAGGGACTGCGGGAAACAAATAATATTAGGTTTAATGGACAAAAGGAGGCTGCATAAATTTTTAACAGTTTTATTAATAATTTCAAGAAAATTTATGTAGGTTTGTTTTAAATCCACTATGAAAGAATGTTAAAAAAAATCATTTTAACATATATTATTTTTTGTATTTACCTCACACATTTTTCGCAGGTATATTCTGATAATATTAGACCTGATCCCACAGACAGTTTAAAGACATTAATATTACAAACAAAAAATATTCCTCAAAGAATTCAGCTTTTGTTTGAGACAGGAAAAGAAGAAGTGAGATCAGGCAACCTGAACGAGGCCATTTCACTATTCAGAACATCATTAAATCTTTGTAAACAAATTAATGACAGCCTGAATTCTTCTATGGCATTATATTATCTGGCAAAGACTTATTTAATGAAAAATGACAAAGAACAATCTATTAAATTTTTTGAACTATCAATTCAGTTAATTGGAGAATCTGATTTGCCTCAGAAATCTTTAATGTTTTGTGATCTGGCAAATATATATATTGATAAAGCAGAATATGCCAAAGCAATTGATTTGTTTGCTTCTTCTATAGAAATTGAAAAAAAAACAGGCAATGATAATAGTATTGCAATTTCATCCCGAAATATCGGAGTTATCTATGAAATACTGGGAAATTATCCTGAAGCACTTAATTTGTATAAAGAGGCATTAAAAATTCATTATAAAAATAATAATCAAGAGGGAATTGCAACAACCTTACAGGATATCGGAGTTATATATGCCATTGAAAATAATCTTGATAGTGCGATTTGCTATTTTGAAAAATCATTGACTATTTATCAGAAAACCGATGATATTAAAGGTGTATGCGTAGCTTACGATAATATCGGCCAGATATTTTCTCTTAGAAAAAATTACAGAAAAGCTCTCGACTTATATATAAAGTCATACAATTTGTCAGATAGTTTAAATTATTATAAAACTATGACTTCATCATGCTTTAAAATTGCTCAGATATATCAGGTCTGGGGAAAGCCGGTAAATTCGATTGAGTTTTATAATCAGGGAATTAATATTGCATCAATAAACAATTTGATTGAACGCGAAAAAGAAGGATATTTGCTTTTATCAAATTTATATGATTCGTTAAATGACAATAAAAATGCTTTTGAAAACTATGAAAAATATTCAATTTTAAAAGATTCTATTTATAACATCGAAACTCATGAACAAATTAATGAGCAAAAAACAAAATTTGAAACAAAAAAGAAAGAACAGGAAATTCAATTATTGAATCAAGAGAAAAAACTAAATAAGCTTTTGTTAAATAATGAAAAAAAAGCTGTAAAAAAACGATTGATTATATTGGTTTTTGTTCTGATAATTTTGTTTTTATTTTTAATGTTTTCGTTCATTATTTATCGGCAGAATAATAAAAAGAAAAAAGCAAATCTTTTGTTAAGAGAAAAAAATCGCCGGATTGTAATGCAGAAAAATCAGATTATTGAACAAAGAGACGAGATTGAAATTCAACGAAATGAAATAGAAATACAGCGTAATCAGGCTTTAGAACAGAGAGATGAGATAGCTAAGAAAAAAAGCGAAATTACAAGAAGCATACAGTTTGCAGAAAATATACAAAAGGCAGTTTTGCCTGAAATAAGCATTCTGAATGAATTATTCCATGAAAATTTCCTGATATATATGCCAAAAGATATTGTAAGTGGTGATTTTTACTGGTTTGCAAGTGTAGGTAATCAAAAATTTGTATCAGTGGCTGACTGCACGGGTCATGGAGTTCCTGGAGCATTTATGAGTATGTTGGGTATAACTTTATTAAATGAAATAATTTTAAGAAACCGGATATTATATACGAATGAAATTCTTGATAATTTAAAAGAAAAAATAATTGAATCTTTACAGCAAACGGGGAAATCTGGTTCCTCAAAAGATGGAATGGATATTACAATCTGCTCAATTGATCAGCAAAACAGAAAGATATGTTTTTCCGGTGCAAATAACCCAATTTATATCCTCAGAAGCAAAATGGATATTGATACTTCGCATTTGAACTCTGATGAAGAGTCAACAGAAAAGAGCCTGTTATTAGAAATAAAAGGAGATAAAATTCCAATAGGCTATTTTTTCGATAATGAAAAACGGTTTTCACAACACGAGATTAAAATATTCAAAGGAGATATTTTATATTTATTCAGCGATGGTTTTGCAGACCAGTTTGGGGGACCTGAGAATAAGAAATTCAAATATTCCCGATTTAAAGATATATTAATCAATTATTCAGAATTGCCTTTAAACGAACAAAAGGAAAAAATTACTAAATCTTTTGATGATTGGAAAAATTCTGATAGCAATCAGTATGATCAGATTGATGATGTAATGATAATAGGCATTAAATTTTAACTATTGAAAAAACTGTTAATACATATAATTTTTATACTTGGGATAATACAAAATTATCAATGTCAGGACAATGCTATATATGACAGTTTAATTAATGAAATAAATATTTCAAAAGATTCTGATAAAGTTGATGCATATAATAACGCTTCAAATTTTTTCTATAGAAAATCTGCAGAAAAATCTATTGAATTTTGCAATAAAGCAATTGATCTTGCAAAAAAAATAAAATATGACAGAGGGATCGCTTCTTCGTATTTTGAGATAGGAAATGCCTATGATCACATGGGGAACTACGATACTGCCCTATATTTCTATAATATGTCACGATCAATTTTTACCAGACTTAATGACTCTGCTTCAATCGGAAAAATCCATATTAGTATTGGAAATGCATATTTTTACCTTGGCGATTTCGAATCATCTCTAACCCACTATATTAAAGCATCATCAGTTTTTGAGGATATTGATTATCCAAACGGGTTGGCAAATTCATTATTGGGTCAGGGCAATGTATATTATAACCTTGGTTTATTTGATCGATCTCTGGAATATTTTAAAAAAGCGTTGGACATCTACTACTTATTGGATGATAAAACATTGATTTCTTATGGGCTTCATAATATCGGTTCAACTTATCAAGAGTTGAATAATCTGGATATGGCGATTAATTACTATATTAAATCTCTCGAAATCAAGAAAAAACTTGGAGACCGCTTTGGAGAGGCCTACACGCTTAATAGTCTGGGTCTTATATATGCAGATAAAGGAATTTACAGCACTGCAATTGATTATTTGAACCAATCTTTGAAAATAAGAATTGAAATTGGTGAAATTCAGGGAATTATTTCAAATTATTTAAATCTGTCCGATTTATATATCTCTTTTGGAAAATATGATAATGCAGATAGTATTCTTAATATTTCAATCAATATGTGCAATCAG
>JBDRPR010000509.1:0-13034 GCA_043826845.1 Bacteroidota bacterium | reverse complement strand
AAGCAATTGAATTACTGAAAAACATTTTTACGCCTCAGCAAATTCCTCAATTAAATTTTGTATGTTTGAAGTGAGAAATGTTAGTTATTAATTTGATAAGTAATTTGTGTACCAAGACTGAACTCTGTTATGTCAGCAAATTGGTGGTCAAATCCAACCCAAGGATTTTGGGTATAATAATTTATATGTTTATCAAAACTACCTCCTATTCCAATTGACAATCTGTTTTCTTGTGTATTTGCTGCAATAGATGTAAATAGAATTAATGTCAGTATTATAGTTTTTCTCATTTTATGAAATGTGCTATAACTTGTATCTATCACTACATTTTTACCTGATATCCTCCCAATAATTACCGGATAAAAAGTATTTTGTTGATTATTACAAACCTATATAAATTATCCTTATGAATAAACTCCGCTTGATAAATACCGTTTTCCTATCTAAAAGCAAAGACAAATGTATTTGCCTCGGTTTTTGATATTGGAATTCTGATTTTTTCTTCTTTCATTCCTTCTAAATGAAACTGTATTGCTTCAATAATATTCTTTTCAACTGTACTTTTTGTTTTTCCGGTAGCAATACAACCAGGTAAATCCGGCACATAGGCACTATAACCTGTATCTGTTTTCTCAAAAACTACTAAATATTTTACCATATTAATCATTTGATTTACACTGTGCTTGTTTTAAAATACTGTTTAATGTACCTTTTGCAATATCATCTGACATTTTATGTCCGGCTATTGTTACAAGTCCACTTTTTTCTCTATGCTTATATTGACGATGACTTCCCTTCTTTCTTATCAAGTACCATCCGTCCTTCTCAATTATTTTAATTATCTCGCTGACTTTCATTCAAAATGTCAATTAAACTTTTTATCAAAATTACTCATTTTTTACCAAATTATCAAAATTATTTTCACTTCATTTATATTTTTTTAGCGGGTTTTATATTTTGTTCTCTGTTTTTTTGTAGCTCGTTAATACCCTTCTGTATAACGTTGCAGCTAGCAGGCTGAGTGCAGTATGACTGCTCGCTGCTGTGTGCTCTCTGCATGAGCAGACTCGCACTAATAAAAGTTTACAGAATATTAGACTACAACATAATCAATATATTTCGCTGCTAAAATAAGATATTGCACAGTTGAACGAGACTTGGTATAAGAGTACTAAGCGGAAATGAGCTCTGATGAAGATTCGTGTGAAATGCGTAGTATTTACGAATACATATAAATTAAGTTATTTAATGAGTAATCGAGAGGTTCAAGCACGGTTCTCTATCTGAGTGCCACTTCGGTAAGGAAATGAGAGATGTTTAGGAGTGAAATTCCCCTTTACCTACTCATTTATTTATTATTGAGTCACGATTTTTTCAATATGAAATTTATCTCCTTCATATATTTTTACAAAGTAGATTCCTTTAGGAAAATTGGAAAGGTCAATTTCATTTGAATTTTGCTGTGATAAAATTGTATAAATATTTTCACCAAGAAAATTATTAATTTCAATTTTATTAATGCTTTTTCCAGAAACTGTTATTTTGCAGAATGTAGGATTAGGATAAACAGAGATGTCATTGGTGCTTGAAATACAGGGTACTCCGGTATAAACAAAACAAGAATATCCTGTATATGGCGAAGTAGAATTAAGGCTATAGGTTGTACCATTGAGGGCAGAACCAGTAGTTGTAGCATAATTTGTTATTGTCATTCCGGTACCACTCAATGGAGTATCGAATTTATAATAAAGTCGTAATCCTGATTCATTTCCAATCAATGTGTCCTGATAATTGGCAAATATTTCGGAAGGAGTAAGCACTATACCCCAGATTCTTAGTTCATCCATCATACCATCATACCAGGCTCCTAAAGATTCATCGTAGTACTTATAAACTCCTATCCGTAATGGTTCACTACTGCTATAAAGAGTTCCACAATAAGTTCCTGTTGTATATTGACCGGGTTGCAACAAACCATTATAATAAATACTAACCCCAGCTGGAGAGTACGTGATAGCTACATGTACACATGAACCAGGATAAATTTTAGTACTGCATTTATATGATTTTGTATAAGTACAACTTCCACTGCAGTTAAATGCAAAAGCAATAGTGCTGTCAGATTGAATAGAAACGTTATAAGAAGTAGATGCATTACTACATTTTCCTTCCTGTAACAATAAAGCCCACGTTTCTGTTTTACTTGGCCTTATCCAAAATTCGATTGTAAAATTGTTTGTGACATTTATAGCAGAATTGTTTGGAGTTATAATGTAATTATTATTTAACTCCATAAAATTCATTCCGTTGTTTTGAGAGTAAAACTTACAAAATGACATTAGAAAAATAGAAAATAATAAAGTTTTCATGTTTTATTAATATATATTTTATATTAGTCAAAAGTACTGATTTATTTTAAAACTTGCCCCAAACGAATTCGAGTAAATCTGCGTTTTAATGAGATTTACATGCTGTGTTCCCTGCATTAGCAGAGTACATTCATCCGTAGCTCTAGAAAAATTCTAAAAATACAGATTTATTTTCAAAAGCCAAACGATGGGTTAAATATTTCAGAGGATGCACCCCGTTGGATAACTATTATAACAGTACTGAAAATTAAAACAAATATGTATTCTGCAGGGTGTAAGTCCCTTATGTGCAGGGGTAAAGTCCCGAATATATAGGGAATACACGGGAGTTTACCCTGACGAAGGTAGGGTACAATGGTCTGCTTTAATTTTATTACGGTAGGTAAATGTGAGAGGTTCTCCCATGAAGCTATGGCTGGCAGGACTGGCTACTCGATTATAAACTGGTGTTCTTTCATTTCTACACAATCACAGTTACTTTTTCATATAAGTCAGGTAAACTATTTTGTCTCATTCTGAATTTTGTTCCGTGATTATGTCCAGTCCTTGAATCAAAGTCCACCAGTATATTCCCTTTTTGCATTGCTTTTAAAAACCCTTCAAAGTTGAACTTTTGAAGCATCAACACTTTTGTGTAATGATAAAATTCTTTACCATCCTCCTTCTTACTCTCTGCTTGGACATAAAAGCAATTTAATAATTTTGTTCCTGCTTTATTTGCCAAATCATCAAACCCCCAATAAGGCTGTGGATTGAGTTCCTTAAGCCCAATATTCTTTTTTACTTTCTTTAGCCAATTTGCATGTTTATCAGAAACTTTTTTGGCATTAAAAGAAATTAAAACTTTATTTCTATGTGGTCAATTTTGACCATAAAACCTCTGTCGCTTGCTGAATTACCATGAATTGTCTGCCTGAATGACATTTCAGTTGCAGGATATTTTTTGCCAGCCTCGGTATGTTTCCAACCATACATAGGTAAAAGTAATTGAGGAACAAATCCTATAGCCCTTGGGGAAGGTTCAATATGGAATAACGTTGTTAGTGAAGTCGTGTTAATTCGTTGTGATTTCAATTCCCATTCTGCTGAATTGGGTATTGGCAAATTGTTTTCGGTAATTCCAAGCAAATCTTCAAGTGTATTTCCAATTCCACCTTGATTTCCATGTCTTCGGTTCTCAATCCAACCATTATCTGCGATTTTCTTTAATTCAGCAATTAACTGAGGCTTTGTATATATTTTCATTCTGTGTCTTGAAATAAAGTTAATGGTCTAATTCGCAATAGTTCACTTTGCTTTTTATTTTTTCAATTCTTTTTTCTGACATTTCACAATAATCTGGAGATAATTCAATTCCGATAAAGTGTCTTTTTAGTCCCATTGCTACTATTGCAGTTGTGCCACTCCCCATAAAAGGGTCTAAAACTATTTTTGCTTTAGTGGAAGAAATAATTCTATCAATTAAGACAACTGGAAAAGGTGCAGGATGCTCATTTTTCATTTCTTGAGTAAATTCCCATACATCACCATAGGCATTTGCCTTTGGTACTAATTTAAAGTTTGGTTTTGGAATAAGATAAATTACTTCGTATGTTGGTAAAAAATAACCGGGATTAAAATTGATACCACCTTTTCTACGCCAAATTATTATTTGTCTTACAGGCAAATCTCTAATAATATCTTTTCGGTCTTGAATAAGTCCGTCTTGCACACGCCACTTATGATTGTAAAAAATTGCTCCATCATCTTTTAAAAGACGATACATTTCTGTCAAACAATTAAATTGCCATTCTGCGTATTCATCATTAGGAATATTGTCACTGTAATGACTGTACCCATTTTGCAATGCATTTCCTGCCCATTTCCCACTTTTTGTGTTTTCTTTCATTCCGTTACCGGTAGAATTTTTCAAATTATATGGAGGTGAAGTAACGACTAAATCCAAACATTTGTCTGGCATTTTTCGCATTACGTCCAAGCAGTCTCCGCAAATTATTTTATCTAAATATGTTTCTTCAAAAGTCATCTAATCTATTTTCTATTTGAGACAAAATTAGTCATTTTTTCTGTAACTGGGATTTATTGGCACTACTGTCTTTTAACGCTTGTTTGTAACGGGAGTGTTGCAATCTTGCGTTTTTGCCGGTTTCAACATTTTTGTTAAAGCACCCAAGTTTATGCAAAAATGAGGCTTGTAGCGGGTTAATTACTGGTGTATCTGTCATTGCTTAATCAGTTTTCTTATTGCAATGCCTCTGTCTGTCTTTATCCTCAGAGTATAAACCCCGCTTGGTAGATTAGAAATGTCAAGGTTATTTGATTTATCAATCAGACTTTTTGTGTCAACTATTTGTCCTTGAATATTTATTATTTCAAATGTTGCATTTTCTTTAGTCAATAGATTTATTCTGTCATTTGCAGGATTTGGATAAATATTTACATCATCTTCAGCAGTTAGTTCTTCTATATAAACCTCTGAACTCAGTTTCACTACCCAAAAGTCATAACTTCCGTGATTGCCTGACACATCACCGTCATTGGAATTTGAATACCCTGCGATAATAAATCCGCTATCACTTGTCTTCTGAATGGAGTATGCATAATCAGAACTTGTGCCACCGAGGCATTTTTGCCACTGGACATCTCCTGTGCTGTTTAATTTCACTACCCATGAGTCAGAATTTCCATGATTTTCTGAAACATCGCCGTCATTGGAAGCTGACAACCCCGCTACAATAAATCCGCCATCACTTGTCTGCTGAATGGAGTATGCATTATCAGAACCTGCTCCGCCAAGGCATTTTTGCCACTGGACATCTCCAGTGCTGTTTAATCTTACTACCCATGAGTCAGGAGTACTTGTACTATGATTTCCTGACACATCACCGTCATTGGAAAATGAATACCCCGCCACGATATATCCGCCATCACTTGTCTGCTGAATGGAGTATGCATAATCATAACTTGTGCCGCCGAGGCATTTTTGCCACTGAACATCTCCTGTGCTGTTTAATCTCACTATCCAAAAGTCACGATCTCCTTGATTTCCTGACACATTGCCGTCATTGGATTCTGACCACCCTGCCACAATAAATCCGCCATCACTTGTTTGCTGAATAGAGTATGCCCAATCATAATCTGTGCCACCGAGGCATTTTTGCCACTGGACATCTCCTGTGCTGTCTAATTTCACTACCCAATAGTCATAACTTCCATGATTTCCTGACACATCACCGTCATTGGAAAATGAACACCCTGCCACAACAAATCCGCCATCACTTGTTTGCTGAATGTAGCGTGCATTATCTTCATTTGTGCCGCCGAGGCATTTTTGCCACTGTAAAGCAGATTGGCTATTACAGTGATTTGAACTAAAAATGAATATATAACTCCATAAGATAATCGGAAGAAAGTTTATTTTTTTCATATCTCTTAGTGTTTAATAAAACAGTAATTTGAAGGTTTATCTTTGTCATAACCTTGTACATAACGTCAGTTCGTCTAATAACCCTCGTTTAATTTCAAATTTTGACTAAAATAATGCAATTTGCGGGGAGAAAAAAAATTAATACTTAATTTTTCCGGAAAAAATCAACTAACGGAATTAACGAACCACTGTCTGAATGGGTGGACAGGGCTGTGGGAGTTTATCCCGATTTATCAGGAAGATCAGGGAGTTTACCCTGATGAAGGAAGGGTACAGTGGCCTGCTTTCATTTTATTAAGGCAGGTAAATGTGAGAGGTTCTCCCCTTCAGCTATGGCTGGCAGTGCTGGCAACTAGATTACTGCCTTTGCGTCTTTCTTCTCTGTCAATGGTTTGAGATATTCTCTTTTTTATTCAATCATCCCGTTTTTTTCTGTCTTTAAAAGATTTAAGTTTTTTAAGAATCTGCTATTCTTTGATTATTTTTCTAAATTCAAAATACTTTCCGTAATCAATTTTTATTAAGTAAACACCAGGTGCAAAACGATTTGTTTGAACGATCGTTCTTTTAGTCAAACCTCCAATGGATACAACTTGTCCAATAGAATTTAATATTTCATATTTCGAATTTTCACTTCTCCCCTCAATTTCGATAATTAATTCATTTGAAAATGGATTAGGATAAACTTCTATTCTGCCAGATTGTAATGAGTTTATATCTACAGAAAATATTTGAACACATTCAGAAGTGTCTGTACATAATCCCTGTGTTACAATTACTCCAAAATCGCCATTTGCTGTTGCTGTGAAGGTTTGAGAAGTTTCACCAGCAATAATTGCATATGCATTGTCGCAATCCACCCATTGATATATTGCTCCATTTGCATTTGATGTAATTGCAGGGTCAGAAACTGCTACTGAAACATCAACAGTATTTATTGTAAGGTGCAGTGTAACTATTGAATCGCAACCTGCAAGGTTTTGGTAAACATGTGTTGGCGTGCCGCTTGTTGAATAAGTTGTATCATGCCATGTAAAACTGTCGCAGGCTATTGCTGTGGTGTCGCCTGTATTGCTGTTGTTTACCGTAAGGTTCAGAACATACACACTGTCACAACCGTATTGTGTAGTGAGACTGTCGTTATAAGAGCCGGTAGTGCTGTAATTGTCACCTTGCCATGTGTAGATTTCTCCATTGCAAATTTCTTCGTTAACAGTAAATTCATATACAGGGTGTACAGTAAGATTCAGTATATAAATGCTATCACAACCATATTGTGTGAAAAGACTGTCGTAGTATGTGTCCTGTATGGAATACGTATCACCGTGCCATGTGAAAGTATCACCATTGCAAATTTCTTCGTCAACAGTAAATTCATATACAGGATGTACAGTAAGATTCAGTACATAAATACTATCGCAGCCATATTGTGTGAAAAGACTGTCGTAATATGAGCCGGTAGTGCTGTAATTATTTCCGCGCCAAGCATATATCTCACCATGACATATTTCAGCATCAGCCGTAAACAAATAGTGCGGTTCTATCCACAATTGCAGTGTAAAAATACTATCGCAACCAAATGCTGTCAGCAGACTGTCGTAATACAGTCCTTGCTGGTTTAAGGTTTGTCCATGCCATATATAATCGCCCCCGTTGCATATATGAACTTCTTCAAAGAAATGGTACGATGGATGCGCCGTAATAAGCATACTTATTGTGCTGTCTGACATTGTAGCAATGTCGGTAACGGTAAGGCTGACAGTATATTGCCCCGCGGCAGCAAAGAAATGCTGGGGTTCAAAGTCGTTGGAAAAAGTGGCATCACCAAAATCCCATAAATAAACATCGCCATCAATGCTATTGTTGGTAAATTGCACGTAACCCGAATCACAAAATTCAGTAATATTTGCTGTAAATGAAGAAATGGGAAAAGGGTTTTTAGTAAATGCATCAGTTGTAACACTGCTCCATAAACCGAGTGTATCCTTTGTCCTCAAATTGAAAAGATAATTGCCTTTCGGCATTTGCGTCATGTCAATATTCAGTAGCAGCTCGTGCTGTGGTATCGGTTGTGACAGAATATATTGTACCGCATTGGTAAAATCGGTGTTGAACCAGTACTGATATTCTGTAATCAAATTATTAGCCGAATTGCAGACAGGGGGTTTGAAAAAATGGGAACAGATAGCAGAAGACCACAAGCCGTTTTCTTCCTTAAACCGGACATTAAAAACATGCAAGCCATCCGTTAGCATATCCGCAGGAACGGATGCTGAGATCAGGGGCTGTGGTTGAGATATAATATTTTCTGTAACAGCATTAACAAAGTCGTTATCGAACCAATACTGGTAGGCACACACCTTGGCAGTGTCTGAGATGCCGGTGCTTGTTTTAAAGAAAAACTGCGAAATAGTGCTACTCCACAGGTTTTGTTCATCGCGGAAACGCAGATGAAAAATATTCATGCCTTCGTTTAAACCGGAGGCATCAATGGGATCATCAATCAGAACTATTTTTGCAGGGAAAACATCTACTGTAACAGCGGATGCTATGTCATTATTAAACCAGTACTGATAAGCATTGATGAAATGGGTGTTAGATTTCAAAAAATACCGGGATAATGCTGAGCTCCAAATTTCCTGCTCATCCATTACCTGAAAATTAATACTGTTAAGTCCGTCATTTATAGCATTAGCATCAATCTCAGCAATAATATCTGTTTGTTTAATAGCTGTTATGAACACCGTATCAATATTATTGAGGTCGTTATTAAACCAGGATCTGTAAGCTGCAATGCGGTTTGTATCAGATAGAGAACCTTGGGTTTTATAAAAGAATTTTGAAACAGGTGAAGAGCAGATGCCATTAATGTCGAATGCCTGAAAATGGAAGACATTCAGACCCTGAGGCAGCCCGTCGGTATTTGCCAAAAACTGCAGGTCTGCCTGTTGCTGAGGGACAATAGTCTGTGTGATTTTGCCGGCATAATCGCTATTATACCAATAGGTATAGCCATTTATTTGATTCTGTCCAAAAGCAAAAACAGAACAAAGGCTGAGTAAAATCAGGTAAAATTTTCTCATGACAGTTCGGGCTTAGTTTTCCTGAGCACTTACTTTAACCTGTATGTTGAGCTTACCCTGGCTGTCGGTAGCGGATGGTATTTGTTTAAACTGTATGTGGGGATTAACAGGAACAGCCCCTTCTTTATAAGGGTTATCGCCCCCGTAAATGCCACAATCGGTGCCGTTTGTACCTGCGATTATGGCTACTGATGTATCGGAAAGATGATAATTGTAAGGATATTCGAATGCAGTGCCCGGAACATTAACGAATTGGTTTATAAAATTTACGTCATACAAACAGTTGTTACAACTGCCTGCCCCTGTAAAACATGAAGGAAATCCAAAAACATTATTATTGAATAAATTATCAGTTGTGGAAAATGCGAAGTAGCTACTTAAAGAGGATGACTGTTTAAAAATATTGTTTTCGAAAGTACAGTTATAGACATAGTATAATACCTGATACCCAAATGCTCCACTTGTGGTCGAACAAGTTTTCATAAACACATTATTTTTAAAATTGGCATTGCCGTCGAAATTTCCCAAGCCCCCGGCAATAATATTGTTTTCAAAAACTACATTCTGCGCATTTGCACCTCTTATATTGCTTCTAACAACACATTCTTTTACAAAAATATTCTGAGCCCCACAATTAGTTGTAGTAGTAGTGTTATAGGTCAGAAATATTTTATTAATATTACAACGGCTGATAAGGATGTTAGAAACATTTCCGGTAACACAGCTATCTCCCATAAATATATCTCCGTTTAGGTATATCCCTTGCAATGTGCTGCCATCGGAACCTGTTTTAAAGTAAATATTGCCTGTAAAAGCGGTTGCTCCTGTAGCTTGTGTGGAATCAGGATAATGACCGGCACCGATAATATTTAGTTTTTTTGAAATTCTTACATTACCTACATTAAAATTTCCACCTGGTAAATAAATATAATCGTCATCCGCTGCATAATACAGAGCCGAATCCAATATTTGATGAACACTTGAATTAGTGGCATTCTGAACCACAAAAACAGATTGAGAATATACAGATACAGCAAATACTGTAGCCATAAAAAGTAAAAATATTTTCATGATAATTTGATTTAAATATTATTAATTACAAATATACTCATTTTTTACAATTCTTATAACAAAACTATCAATATATTGATTGATAGTATGTAATACTCATAGTATTAATAATATGACGTCTTAGAATTTGAAATTAAACGACAGTTCGTCTAATAACCTCCGTATAATTTCAAATTTTGATTAAAAGTAATGCAATTTGTGGGGAGAAAAAAAAATAATACTTAATTTTTTCGAGAAAATTTAGGACATTAAAACTGCTAATTTTTAGTTTTAAAAAGGCTTCCAAATAAAAATACATCTAATTACTTGATTGTTTATTACATGTTGGTTTATTAACATTGTGGGTTTTTAGACAGTCTGACGTTTTGCAGCTATACGCCTGTAGCTGATTACTATGGCTCATGAACTGCTGTAAGCCACCGTAATTTATTTCATTTTATTTAATACGACTTTCCCCATTTTTACACCCTCATTTGTTGCAATCTTCAATAAGTACACACCATTATTTAGATTTGCGATATCAATTTCAGTTTCTTTGCCATCGTAAACTATAATTCCATCAATATCAATGATCTCAATAGAAATGATGTTTTCTGTTTCAATATTAATTAGACCACTTGTTGGATTTGGAAATACTTTGATGTCAAAATCTTGTGTCAGGTAATCAACTGAATTGATATAGTCACAGTCATAGCTACAGCATTTTAAAAGACCAATAAGACTATCTTCATAGCACCTTAAAGATCCTCCATTTGGTGGATCAACCCATGAATGAATTGGAAACATGTATCCTGTCCATCCAATGTTTTCTATAATCATACCAGTTATATAAAATTCTTGGAATACCGGTTGGCTCACATATTGAATTATCAGATTATAGCCATTTAAGTTTAAATATGTTAATGAGTCAACAATTATTTTAATTGTTGTGTCCTGATTTGCAGTAGGGCAAAAAACTGAAATTGTATCGCCTTGTGAAGCATTAAAATCATAGATGAGCTGAAATGAATTTGTTACAGAGTCAAAAAGAAAAACTCTATTGTTTTCGGACTTCATAATATGGTGGGTATAGCCTGAATCTATGGTTGAAATATATTCTTGTTTTATGATTTTGACAGTATCACCTAAAACTACTGTATCACCAATTGCATAAAATCTATAATAGTCGTGGTCAAATGGGGGGCCATAATCCATCTGATTGTAATACCAAACGGCATTATGCTCTCCCCAATACTGAGACAAACAGATTATTGGACTGACTATCAATAGAAGTAAAATGTTTTTTTTCATCATTTGGCTTAATATGGTGGCTATATTTCAATTAGCCTCTATTAACTAATTTTTGTAATCCAGTATTATTTAAATGCTTAATTAAATTTTGCTCCTTTTTGCACTTCCCTGTGTTTATCCTTTTTCTGATTTCACTATTTTAAAAAACTTACCATCAACAAATATACAATAATTTTCTAAATATCCAAATTATCTAAAGGACTATATAACTGCTCAAAACCCTTGGTTGTTACATGTGTGTATATTTCTTGTAAAGTAAGCCATCAGCTTCACTTCTTAAAACATAAACATAGTAGTACATATAGTTTCTTTTTTAATCCAACGGGTTGAAGCAGTAAATATTCCAACAATCATAGCTTTCATGAAGCATTAATATCCTTTATTGACATGGGAAATTATTTGTTACTCCCCATAAAATAAATGTGACCACGATTAATTCCAAATATTTAATTCAGAACAATTTTCCCAAATTGTGATTTTTTAGCATCCGTAGAACTCCCTATAATAATTAAGCCAGAGCCCAGAGATACTCCAAACCAGGGAACTAGGCAAGCACCACTTATTGAACAGGATTCGTACATTTTGTAAAGAGGAAGTCCATAAACTTTGTCCCCGAATTTAATATTCCCATTCGGTTCAACCACATACATGAAAGGACAATAAGAAGCATTCGAAAAATTAATCTTGTTCTTCTCTGCACCATTTGTCTCTATCCATTTGGACTGTAAATTCATGTTGTTATAAATAATATAAAGGTTATCATTCACAAATCCATAAGCAAACGAATCCCATCTTACAGCCGGGTTTTTTTCAGTGGTTTTAAAACTTTGATTTTTGTTTATAGTTGCTTCCCAATCTCGTGTGCCATCGCTCTTATAACACATCAATAAAACCCTGTTGCTTTGTATTTCCCCATCATATAGTGTTTTACCCGTTTGATCTGTTTTTTGTGAGATTGTTTCCTTATGATATTCTGCAATTATCTGGAAACTTCCACTTGACATAAAAAGAATATCTTTCATTTCAATATTCTGTAAACTCAATCCAGACTTTTCACCTGCGATTCTATCACTGAATATATTAAACTTACTGATGTCAATTTGCTGAGTTCCTGTGTTAATTTTAATACAGAAACTGCCATCTACAGCTACACTTGATTTAGCAGAATATAATCCAGTAAAGTATAAATTGCTTTTAGTGGTCATCAGAACTTTATATTGGTCAATAAGGGTACCTTCAGGAATAGTGAGTGGTATCTCTTTCAAAGTTGCAGAAGTACTGTTTGCAGAATAATAGTGAAATTTGAATTGATTGCCCTCAGCAACTTTTTTAATTATGTAAATATTTCCATTGTCATCTAATGCAATAGAGTTATTGTGTCCTTTTTCACTTTCAATATCCATCGTAATGTCTTTTGACCATTTTTCAACAAGAGTATTAGCGTCAAAAATTTTTATACGGATTTTCTGCTTAGTATCTTTTTCATAAGGCAGGGACATTAAAACTGCAAACAATTCCTGATTGGGAGAAATAGCGATATCATAGTCTCCTGCCTTCATACGATTTTGCGCAATATGAGAATCAAGTTCCTTTGCATCTTTTGTATATTCTCCACTTAGTGTGCAGGATCGTACCAACCAGGATGATTTCTTTGCATCTTTGCTCCATCCCCTGTAAAAGAAAAGAAATTTATCCTTTCCTACTAGTAGCTTCTCATATAAAACATTATCCGATATGGTCCCTTCATTTTTTGGAATGGTCTTAGTAAATTCAATGCCTCCCGGGTATGTGCAT
>JBDRPR010000508.1:0-25949 GCA_043826845.1 Bacteroidota bacterium | reverse complement strand
GCATAAGGAAATTTTAATACAAAAAGAAGAAATAGAAACCCAAAATGAAAGCATACTAATTATTAATGAGGAGCTTGAACACAGAAATATTTTGATAGTAGAGAGTCTGAATTATGCTAAACGAATTCAAAGCGCACTTTTACCAAGTGAAGAATATATTAATAAATTATTAAACCTTGCAGGTTTTAATGATGCAAAGTTTTTTATTCTTTTTAAACCTAAAGACATAGTAAGTGGGGATTTCTACTGGGTGGCAGAAACGAACGATTATTTATTTATCGCAGTCGCCGATTGTACAGGGCATGGGGTACCAGGCGCTTTTATGAGTTTGATTGGAGTTTCGCTGTTAAATGAAATAGTGAAAGGGAAAAATATTTTATGTCCGGCCGAAATACTTACTGAATTAAATGTTTCTATCATTAATTCACTGAATCAGGTAACCGTAAATTCAAATGAAACAATTATTGACGGGATGGAAATTACACTGTGCAGAATTAAACGAAACTCACCCGAAATTTCAATTGCGGTTGCCGGACAAACTGCGTTTATAATAAATAACGGTAATGTTAATGAAATAGATGGCACATTTTATAGTATTGGCGATCATATTATTGTAAAGCGTGATCTTAAGTTTGATAAACAAATAATTACAGCAGACAATAGTGATACAATATATATATTTTCTGATGGTTTTCCCGATCAATTCGGCGGTCCGGAAAATCAAAAATTTACGCAAAAAAAATTCAAAGATTTGTTGCTATCAATAAACTCTAAACCTTTGGAAGAACAGAAGGCAATACTTAATGAATCACTTAAAGGGTGGATGTCACACACTCCGTCTCAAAAAGGACAGGAGCAAACTGACGATATTACAGTTATAGGTCTAAGAATTATAAATACGCACAATGAATAAACATTAATAAATTTATATTATGTCAATTTATGAAATCTTCAATAGCTTAAAGTCTGATAATTTGAGTTTTATGTATAAGGGTCAGTTCAGTGATACAATAACCGATAGAATAGTCAATTTAATTGAAGAAAATATAAGCAACAATTTAGTTGAATTGTCATCACTTAAAAAGAAAGTTCCCTTTCTAATGATTGAATGTTTTCAGAATATTGTAAGACATGCCGTTGCCTTAGAAGATGAAATGGGATTTTTTATGATTCGAAATATTGGATGTGGTTATTTTATTACTTCAGGTAATGGGTTGATGAATATTAATATACCTATACTCAAAACAAAACTCGAAAAAATAAATTCTTTAAATAAAGAAGAATTGAAAGAATATTATTTGGAAATATTAAATAATGAAGAAGTGTCAAAAGACGGGGGGTCAGGTCTTGGTTTAATTGAGATGGCAAGAAAGTCAGGGCAAAAGATTGAATTTGCATTTTATCCAATTAATGATACATACTCGCTTTTCTATGTTCAAATAAAGATAAAAAGCAACGAAGACCAACCAAAAGAGTCAACCTCATTATCTGATGAGATTTCAACAATTCAGGATGCAACAGTTCTTCATAAAAACATGAGAGATAATAATGTACTATTGATTCAGCAGGGAGATTTTTCTCAAGAGACTCTTTTCTCTATCCTTACAATGGTTGAAAATAATTTAAATCAGCAGGCTGATGCATCAAACAAAAACAAAGAAATATATCATGTATTAGTTGAACTCATGCAAAATATTACTAAATATGCCTATTCTTCTACAGATTTAAAAAAAGGAATTTTCACTGTTTCCAAGGATGATAATTGTTATCAGATATCCTCAGGGAATTATATTTCCATAAACGAAATAGCGAAACTTAAAGAACATCTTGATCAATTAAATTCTTTGAATAAGGATGGGTTAAAAACATTATACCAAAAAGTTTTAAAAGGAAGCAATGAGGCCTCAGGCTTAGGGATGATAGATTTAGCAAGATTAAGTCCATATCCTCTTGAATATAATTTTTATCAAGAAAATGATAATTTAACATTCTTTGAATTAACAGTAAAAATATAGAACAATGGAAAAAATAATAATCGATAACCAAAGGGAAGATCTTCCAAAAATTACGTTAGACAAAGAAGCTAGTGTATTTGAAATATGCGGAAAATCATTTCCCGAAAATGCTGTTGAATTTTATTCTCCGATAATAAAATGGATAAAAGAATATGCTCAAAGTCCGAATCCACAAACAATTTTTACAATAAGTTTAGATTATTTTAACTCTTCTTCTTCAAAAAAAATCTTTGAAATTCTGATGGAATTGGAACATATTACTACTATAGGTGGAAATATTATTGTTAGGTGGTATTATGACGAAAATGATGATGTGATGTTTACAAGGAGCAAGGATATACAAGCCGTTCTGAATATTCCAATGGAATTTATTAAGAAAAATCCATAGTTTTGCTGATCACTACCGATCCTCCTCTATGTAAAGATTAACGCGATGTGTTGAATTTATGGAAGTGAATTTACATACGATGAAGATAAATTAAATCAATTTTCTTTGCCCTCAAGACTCCACTGTAACTGAGCAAGCTTACATGCTTTCCCTTTTTACTTGACAATAAATGAAACAAAAGCCCATCTTGTACTAAACATACCTGCGCAAGCAGGTATCCAGTCCTTTCAAATAATTTTGTTCTCTATTCACTGGATTTCCTCTTTCTTGGGAATGGTTACTACTAACCTTTATATTCCGGTACTCTGTACCTTATTTTATAATATTTATTTAGTGTTACAAATAGCTTCGGTGCTCTGCACCTCGTTTGGCTCGCTATTTGTTCAGGCTGGCGCTCTTTTTTGCGGAAAAAAGAAAAGAACATAATCATTAAACTGATTAAAAGGAAAATAACTATGATTGCTATATCAAACTCACGTTAATTTAACATGAGTTTATTTATCCTTTTTATTATCAGATAATTTGAGTTTTAATAATTGTGTTTTTGGTTACATTATGCGGGTTTTGCGATTTTTTTTGCCACCAAAACACTAACTTATCACTACGACTATCCCATGTATTATCAGATTAAACCCTACCTAAGATCGTTTTCGCGTTAATTAGTGGCAGCAAGAAAACTCCGATAACTGCGTTACGCTCATTCTGAAAACAGTCATTTACACAAGTAAACTCCTTGATTTTCAGAAAGAGCAAGCCTTGTTCTCGAAGTTTTCTTATCTGCCACACCGAGAAAAGAGTAGTTTTCGTGCAGACACTAATTACAATAATTTTTCTGTTTTTTTGAAATTTATTATCAATGTTCAAAAATTTATTTGACTAGTGTCATTTATTAGCTTATTTTTGCTAAAAGCTTTGTTTATGAAAAAATTAATATTGGCCATATGTTTGTTATTTGTTGGAATTAAATATTTTGCACAAAATACAGGTATCGGGAATGTAAATTTTACACCTCAATCTATTTTACATACTCATATCAACGCGGCATCAGGAAATTTAATTCAACTGACTAATACAAGTACAGGTCTTCTCGTTACTGATGGTATGGTCTTATATTCCACAGGTGTGGATTATAATTTTAATAACAGAGAAGCTGGTTATATGTCATTTTCTACCTCAAATCTAGAGAGAATGCGAATATTATCTGGTGGCAATGTAGGTATTGGACTAACTGCTCCTCTTGATTTATTACATGTAAAAGGAGTTATAAGAGCCAGTAATCCAAGTAGCGAAAGCAACTATCTTCAAATTGAAACTGTGCCTGGTCCATACCATCGTATTCAAACTACAAACAATTTTAAAATAATTTCAGGAGGTAGTATTGACTTTAGTACAAACGGAAGTAACGAAAGAATGATAATTACAACTACCGGAAATGTTGGAATAGGAACAACAACACCAAGTGCACAACTTCATACTACAGGTACAGTGCGTTTTCAGAATTATCCTTCTGGTGCAAATGGAGCAATAGTAAGAACAGATGTCAGTGGAAATCTTGCTACAACTAATTTTACAGGCGATGTGAATCAGGTATTGCTTGGCGATGCAACATTTGGCACTGCAAGCACTTCTGCTACTGCATGGCAACTTACAGGTAATGCTGCTGCTGTAGCAAATTTTATAGGAACTACTAATGCTATTGACTTTAGAATATACACTAATAATCTTGAAAGAATGCGTGTCGATGATGCCACTGGTCACATATCAATGAATACAGCAACAATCGACGCAAATTCCAATTTGTACGTTTATCGTGCCGGTACTGACTACGGTGCTGATAAAGCAAATATATATGGATACAGAGCAGGATCAGGTACAGCTACAAATGGTGGAACAAGTTGGGGCAATTCAGGTGTTGATGCTGCAATAAAAGGATATTCATATTATGGAAACAATTATAGTGCTGGAGTAGCCGGATATAACTATAACGATTATACAGAATGTGCAGGAGTGTTTGGTGCAAATTCCAGTGCAACATACTGGGGTGCACTTGGATATAAAGATGCAAGTAGTGCTACATGGGCAGGTTTTTTCCAAAAAACTTCAGGAGCTGAAACTGTAGCAATTAGTGCTTCTGGTCCTGAATTAGTTTTAATAGATAATTTACCAAATAGTGCTACAAGACCAAGAATTCAGTATAGAGGTAATAGCATAAATATTATTCATGGTGACGATGTTTCAGATGAAGAGTTTCATTTTTATAGTGAGTTTAAGAATCCTGCCCGCAACTTTGATGCAAAGGTAAGGATCCATGGAAAATCTTCAGTTGTAGATGACTGGGGCAAATATATTGAGCTTACACATGATGGAATAGATGGAATAATTAGAACAGATATCGGTGATATTGCTCTTATGCCAGCAGTTAATGTTGGTGTTGGAATAACTACACCTGCTACATTATTGCATATTGATGCCGGAGCAGGTAATACTATATTTCGTTTGGGAAAAAATCAAATCGCAGGGCATGGATTGATTGGGGATATAGAATTTTATAACAGTAATGGGGCAGGAAGAGTAAGTGCAAAAATAGAAGCAATTACAGGTGGTTTAAACATAAATGAAGGTGAACTTCATTTTTACACAAGCAATAATGCAGCTATCCTATCAGATAGAATGGTGATTAATGAAAATGGTAATGTCGGAATAGGGTCATCTGCACCGAATGCTTCAGTTATCCTTGATGTATCATCCACAACAAAAGGAATTCTCATTCCCCGTATTGCTCTTACTGCAAGCAATATAGCAGCACCTGTATCCACTCCTGTTGATGCTTTACTCATTTATAACACTGCAACTGCGGGAGTTTCCCCAAACAACGTTGTTCCTGGGTATTATTTTTGGAGTTCAGCATCAAGTAAGTGGAATTGGTTATTTTCGGGAAATGTACCTAATATTCCGGGAAATGTAGAATATTGGATTAGACCTACAGCAGCATTGTATATCCAACCTATGTATAATTCAAATGCAAAAGTATATGATGCAGGGCAAACATGGGCATATTATTACGATGGTAGTAATAGCAAAGGTTCGTTTTTTGCTGGTGGGACTGTAGGTGCTGTTATGCACAGAGCAGGAGTGCCGTCTACAAATGCCCCTACTTTTACATTCGACCAATATCCCTTTATTGATGTAAATAACGATTATGATATTACGGCTGCAGACAATGTTACTTATACAGGTGGATATGCTTATGGAGATGCTTATAATGGATTAACAGGAATTGGAGCACTTGATGCTGGAGTAAGAGGTATAGGATTAGGAAATACATTGGGCACAAATTCTTCATGGCCAGTTGTAGGTGTAATGGGGGAAGTTGTTGCAACAGGTTCTTTATTTAACGGACAGCAGGGTGTATATGGATGGCAAGCAGCTCCTGCCGGAGCTGCTGCATACTGTAGTGGTGTTCTTGGCAGAACTTCTCAAACTGGTTACCAAAGTGCCGGTGTTGCTGGCTATTATTCCGGAGTTGGAGATCTGACAACCTGTTTCGGAGCTACTATGTTTGGTCTATTGGGTAATTCATCTTTTGGTGTATATGGAAATGGCGGGGCAACAACATATGGCTATCTGGGAGCATCTACTCAAGGTGCTGCTGGTGTGTACAATGCGAATGTTTATGGAATTATGGGAGGTGCCGGTGGAGGTGCATATGGTCAGTACAGTAGTACAAATTACGGATACCTTGGTAGCTCTGGAGGATATAGCGTATATGGATATAATTCAGGCAATTGGGCAGGGTATTTTGACGGTAATACTAATATTGGAAATTCCACAGCTAACCTTCACAGATTTTGGGGAGTTATACGAGCTGGTTCGACTAGTGATTCACATCAGATTAACCCGAATGCAGGGAACTGGGGATATATAGGTACTGCTGCACTTTATTGGTATTACTCATATGCCATGAGCCATGTAAATGTGTCAAAAAGAGAACTGAAAAGAGAAATAACACCCTTAGATGAAAATTTATATGCATTTGTAATGAATGATATAGAAAAAATTAAACCATCATTTTATAAATATAAAATTGAAACTGATGAGATGGAATCCGGAAACGAATTTAAATACAGGCCAAACATGCATCTTGGTGTGATTTTAGATGAGGCTCCAGACTATATACAGGATAATGCTTTTTCTGGGATAGATATTTATGCCCTTTCAACTTTATCTTTAGCAGGAGTAAAATACAACCATCAGGAAATTGAAAAAATGAAAACAACCGCTTCTGATTTTGGTAGTTCTTCTATTTCAGGCAATGAAGTGTGGATTTATTTTTCAGAAGAATTTTCATCACTGATAACCGAGAATTTCCTCCCTGTAATTACAATTGCACCTTACTATCCAAACGCACAACTTTATATATCAGAAAAGAATAACAAGGGTTTTAAAGTCCGTTCAGAAAACAACGCAAATTGCACTTTTGATTGGATTGCAATGGTAAAAGTAGAAAACAAAAAATCTGTTTCTATAGAAAGCAAAATACCTCAAGATTTATTATTGCAAATAAGAGTCCCCGAAAATAATAAACAGCAAATGCAGGATTTCCTGAAAAATTATGAATCAAATATCGGTAATAAAAATATAATAATTCCTCCAACAGGAAATCTTCTTGAAAGGCCTGTCCCATTGGATAAAATGCCCGAAGTTATTATAGATGAAAATGCAAAACCTGACATAGATAAACAGAAACTGGAAAACGAGAGGCGAAATAAATAAAAACTCAATATGAATAATTTTGTAAAAACACCTTGTAATTGACACATATTCAGCTAAATAAAAACGATTTGTAATCATTTGATTATCAAAGTTCTTCTATCTAATAATAAAAGTCTCTTTAGAACAATTCCAAATAAGTGCTTTTACCTGCTTTTTCTAAGTAAAAAAGGAAACCTTTTAGGGTGTTTTTACGTCTAATTAATATAAAAATAATCAAATGTTTAATAATTTTAATTTGTAAAATCAGAAAAATGAAAAATATATTAATACTTTTTGTAGTGGTATTTCTAACTAAATTCATTATAGGACAAGAGCTTAATAAAAATGATTTTATTGAAAAACAGGAATCTGAATATTCCCAATTTATTAAATACTCTGATCCTTCATTTCCTGTTTTAAATGAAAAGGAAAAAAGTGAGAGTGAAATTGGAAATTATAAAAGATCTCTCGAGGAATATGCCAAACTTCATCCGCCTGTTCCGGAATATTCTAATACAGGCAACCTAATTGAAGATGAAGCCAATTATAAGATAATACTTGATAACTGGTATGCCAATAACCCTTACTTCCCCAGATTTATTCAATACCATCTTTTTCATAAAAATCTTACAATTGAAAATGATAATATGTTCTATAAAGAGGCTGTAAAAGTTTGGTTTGATCATAATCCTCAAATTGCAATTGAAAAAAATAAATAATCAAAACTATGAGACCAAATTATTTTTTATCTATAAAAAAGGATTTAAATAAAATAATTTATTATTTGCTTTTCATCCTGATATTTATATGTTTTCAATCTAATAGTTTTGGACAAACAACGGTGACTATTGGAACAGGATCCGTTCTTGGCAACCACCCAATATATCCATACTATGGATACACATATAGCCAATCTATATATTATCAGAGTGAAATCGCAATGGCTGGTACAATTACAGCGATTAGGTTTTATTATACAGGAAGTGCATATACTGATAATATTACTGTTGGTATTGGACATACATCAAAAACTACTTATGCAAACACTACAGACTGGGTCCCTGCTGGTAGCATGACAAATGTTTATAGTGGCAATTATTCATATGGTGCTTCAACAGGTTGGTATCAAATAACTCTCACAACGCCATTTAACTACAATAACTCTGATAATCTTGTAATAGCTGTTGATGAAAATACAGCCGGATATCACACTTCTTCGGATGACTTTTATAACACATCTGTATCAGGAAATAGAAGTATATATTATTATTCTGATGGAACCAATCCTAATCCTGCCTCTCCTCCAGCAGGAACACTAACTTCCTATATCGCAAATGTTCAATTGGTAATTACCCCTGCTGCAAACTGCTCTGGTACACCCAATGCAGGAACAGCCTCTATTACTTCATCATCTGGATGCTCAGGAGTGAACTTTACATTAAGCGCATCTGGTTTATCGACCGGTACTGGTATTTCCTATCAATGGCAATCTTCACCGACAGGTGCAGCTCCCTGGACAAATATTACAGGTGCTACATCTTCTTCCTATATGACTTCTGCCACATCTACCACCTATTACAGAATTGTTACAACCTGTAGTTTTAGTGGATTAAGTAATAATTCAAATGTTGTTTCTTATACTGTTTCAGGGAGTTCGTGTGAATGCGGGTCATATCCGGCAATATATGCTTCCTCCACTGCTGATGAAGAAATTTATAATGTAACGGTTGGTACATTAAATAACAGTTCAACCTGTGCTACCCTTGCTCCAGGCTCAGGATCAATATTAAACCGATATAGCAACTATGTTGGTTTTGTGGCAGCACCATCAGTTCAACAAGGGGCAAGTGTAAATTTTAGTTTAACTCAAACCAGTTGTGGTGGGTCTTATGGTAATGGATTTCAGATTTATATTGACTGGAATCAGGATGGGGATTTTTCAGATTCCGGAGAGCAGGCTTATAGTCAGCCTGTCCCAGCAACAGGTAATCATACCAAGGCAGGAAATTTCACTGTTCCAATGACTGCCACAGTAGGAACTACTCGCATGCGTGTTGTCAATGTGGAATCTACATTTCCAACTGCAAGTAATTATGCAGAAACATCCAGTTATTCATATGGTGAGACAGAAGATTATTGTATTACAGTTACGGCTTCTGCTGCATGTTCAGGAACACCAACTGGGGGTACTGCCACAGCGACACCAAGTTCTATCTGTGTTGGTGAAACATCAAACCTTTCTTTATCTGGTTATACAGTTGCAACTGGAATTACTTTTCAATGGCAATCTTCCCCTAACCCTATTACTGTCTGGACAAATATATCAGGAGCAACTTCTCCCAGTTATTTAGCCGCACCATCAGAAAACACAAATTACAGATGCGTTGTTACTTGTACTAACAGTGGATTGTCAGCTAATTCAAGTGTTGAATTAGTAACGATAGATTGTATAATAATTGGTTCTGGAACTTCATCAACGGTGTCATATCCATATTATGGTTCTTATTCTGATGCCAGATCGCAATTTATCATTACAGCTTCTGAATTAACAGCCATGGGATTTTGTGGAGGAACTTCGTTAACATCTTTATCTTTCAATGTAAAAACCAAGTATAGTTCAGCAGCATATAAAAACTTTACAATTAGCCTTGGACATACAAGTGCATCATCCTTTTCTACAGCCACATGGCTTGCTCCAACATTCACACAAGTTTTCAACGGAAATTATACAACCGCTGTTGGCTGGAATTTACATACTTTTTCGACAGGCTTTGCATGGAACGGAATAGATAATATCGTAGTTCAAACATGTTATAATAATACCAGTAGCACAGATTACGATTATACTTATTATACATCTACTGCAAGTAATACTGTTTGTTATGCATACGCGAGTAGTGGTGTTGGTTGTACGCTTGCTGCACAATATACAAGTACTTCCAGACCCAATATGAAATTTAATTATACTGTTGGACCTCCTTGTGCAGGAACTCCAGCAGGAGGTACTACATCTGCTGTCCCTGCATCAGTTTGTGCAGGAAATAGTTCTACTATATCCTTAACAGGACAAACTCTAGCTTGCGGTATTACATATCAGTGGCAATCATCTCCCGACCCTATAACTGTATGGACAAATATAGCAGGTGCAACATCCGGCTCCTGTACTGTTTCTCCAATAGTTAATACTAATTACAGATGTGTTGTTACATGTACAAATAGCGGTCTTTCTGCAAATTCTTCCGTTACTTTGATAACAATAATTGGAGTTCCTGTTTATTCAACAATCCCATATTCTCAAGGTTTCGAAGGCCCCTGGTTAAGTGTTTGTGATACTCGTGAACGTCCGGATAATTCATGGATTAATTTCCCTGTAAATGGAGATGCATCCTGGCGAAGGCAAGATGATGGAGTTGCTGCTGCTGGATGGTCATCAAGTCTTGGAGTGTATACTCCTGAAAGCTCTGAGGGTTCATATTCTGCTTGCTTTAATGGTTACGATCTTTGTTCTTCCGAGCAAGGCAGATTGGATTTGTATGTAAATCTTAGTCCCCCAGGCACAAAATCGTTATGCTTTGATTATATTAATGATGGTGCAGTTGATCCTGATGATGTGATGGATGTATTACTTTCCACTGATGGTGGTTCTACTTTTCCCACTACTTTGCTGCATTTAACCAATGCTTCAACATGGACGATGCAAACCGTAAACATAAATTCGAATTCTTCAACATGCGTTGTTCGTTTCCTAGCCACTGGTGATTGTGGTTCGTCAACCGAAAATATTGGTATTGATAACCTATCATTATCATTACCTTCTGTTCCAAATTGTGCAACATACACGTCTCCCGCAAATGGTACAACAAATATTGTCTGCGGTATTGATGCAATAATGTACTGGACATCAAACGGTCCATACTGTTTTCCTCCTACCAGCTATGATATTTATTTTGGTACAACTGCTTCTCCTCCTTATGTAACAAATCAGACAGGAGCATTTTATAACCCCGGAACACTTTTACCAAGTACTACTTATTACTGGAAAATTGTTCCGCGTAATGCAGGGGGCACTGCAACCGGTTGCGTTACTTGGTCTTTTTCTACCGGTGCTTCTTATTTTGTTTCGCAAACTACTCCCCCTATTTCCGATGGTTTTGAGATCTGCGCAGACTGGGTTGTTGTAAATGGAGCTCAGCCAAACAAATGGCTTAGAGGTACTGCCACTGCTTTTACAGGTTCTTATTCCATGTATATAAACAATACTTCCACTAATAATAATTATGATATAGCATCTGCTTCAGTTGTACATTTTTATAAAGACATTACTTTTCCTGCCGGTAATAATGATTATACTCTTAAATTTTACTGGAAAGGAGAAGGGGAAAGTAGTTGCGATTACCTTAGGGTTTATTTTGCACCAACTTCAATTACTCCTGTTGCAGGAACACTTGTTAGCTCCACATATGAACTGACACCCTACATTTACCTCCTGTCACCAACCTGGGAGTATTTTACTGAAGATTTACCAATTGCATGCTCAGGAAACGAAACCTGGCGCCTTATTTTTTCATGGAGAAATGATGGCTCAGTGGGAACACAGCCACCAATTGCCATTGATGATATCATGATAACGATGACTCCAAGAGTCGGTACTACATGTTCAAATCCTGTTAATGTTACATTACCCTATACAATGACAGGGGAAACAACCAATTGCATGAATAATGACTATACAAATGCAAGCATTTCTTCTTGCGGTTCGAGTTATGAATCGGGCAACGACAAGGTATATAAAGTATTAGTTGGTGCTGCGGGATGTGTTAATGTTTCATTTACAAACTGTAGTTCCTCATCAATTGGTTTTCAGGTTTATGATGGTTGTCCGGATTTAGCAGGCAGTACATGTGTTTTTTATTCAACAACCGGTGCTTCAGGTGGAACGCTAACTAATGATATTAATATTCCTTCGGCAGGTTATTATTATTTTATTGTTGACAACTGGGCAGCTCCAAGTTATGTGGATTATGATATTTCTATAAGCGCACCGGGTGGAAATACTGTAAACGATCCGGTTTGTGGCGCTATTGATCTGACTCTTGGTATAAGTGCCAGTGGCGATAATACATGTACAAATGCTTTTGGCGAACCTGCTGCACCGGCTTGCTGGACAACAGGTAATATGAATACTGTTTGGTACAGGGTTGTGGTTCCTGCTTCAAAAGATATTGCCATAAAAACTACAGGAGGTTCTTTGTTAAAAACACAGATTGATGTATATAAGGGTAATGCCTGCACAAGTCTGACTTATGTGGATTGCAATCAGGATGCTCCATCATGCGGCACATCCTACGATCATTCATACCTTCTTGTAGAAGGTTTGAATTCTACTTATGCTTATATAAGAGTAGATGGAGAAAATAATTTAGTTGGAACTTTTTCAATTTTAGTTGTTGACGGGAATAACGGTTCACCTGTATGGCAACCAATAGTCGGGCAGGATTGTGGCCCGGTTATTACCTATACTAATCCGGTTTGCGGTCTGACTACTACTATTGACAATCCGGGATATTTTGCTTATGGCAATTTCTGTGATTTTACCGGAAGTGGAATTTGTCTTGCTTCAGGTGAAAGAAGTTCAATTTGGTACACAATTAATATAAATGCAAACGGGAATCTTGAATTTGATATTATTCCCAATGATTATGGAAATCCCAATCCTATAACAGGGCAATCAAATCCGGGATATAGTTCGCAAGGCGATGAAACCGATTACGACTGGGCTTTATGGAAATGGGAACCTGCCTGTGATGGTATAGGCGATAACACATTCTGTTGTACCGAAATAGCTGCAGGTACAACTGCTGCTACCAAATGCAACTATAATTCTCTTGGAGTTACCGGTTTGTATAGCGCAGCTGATGGAACTTCACCCCCTGCTTATCCAGGATTTGGCGGTGCTTATCAATCAAGATTAGCAGTAACAAATGGTGAAATATATGTGCTTGCAATTAGTAATTTTGCTGACGATTATGTTTCTGGTTATACCCTTCAGTTCAGTGCTACATCTCCGGTTGCATATGCTACTCCCGGGGCTACTCTTTCATGGACAAGTTCTACAAGTAACGCATGGAATCAACCCGGAAACTGGGGAGGTTGCAGCGCTCCCACCTGTAACCTGAATGCAACCATTAATTCTGGTGGTGCACAACCTGTAATAAGTGCTGATGCTACAGTAAAAGATCTTACAATTAATGCAGGTGCTACTTTAACTATTAATCCTGGAGTAACTCTGACTATGTGCGGGAACTTTGTTAATAATGGAAATTTAGTTATGTCACCAACGGCTACAATATTATTTAATAATGGTTCAGTTGCACAAACTATCAGTGGATCTCTTACCGGAGTTAATAAAATCGGAGGGCTTACAATAACTAAGACAGGTAGTAGTGTTACCCTTAATAATGCTATAGATATTGGAGGTAATTTTACTACTTCAAATACTACAAGCATATTTAATGCAAACAATCAGGTTGTTAAAATTGCCGGAAATTTCAACACAGCATCTAATGCAACTCTAACTAATTGTCCGAATATTGAATTTAATGGAACAGTTATACAAACATATACAAATAGCAGTGGCACAATTACATGGACAAATGTAATTATGAATAATTCTGGCGGCGGAATGACATTAACAGGAACAGCAACAAGTAATTTAGTGATTGCAGGAGCTTTAACTTTAACTAATGGAATAATCTATACTGCAAATCCACCATTATTAATAATGAATACTGGCTCAACTTCTTCTTCAGGAAGTGCGATAAGTTTTATTGATGGACCTATGCGAAAAATTGGAAATACTGCTTTTGTATTTCCTGTGGGAGATGCTTTTAACCGATGGATGAGAATTGGAATCTCAGCTCCAACAGCTGCATCAACTTTTCAGGCTCAGTACTTTTACACACCATATTCAAATACTACATCCATGGCCGCTTCTCCATTGCCGGTTCTTAATAACGTAAGTTTATTGGAGTATTGGCAGTTAGACAGAATTGCCGGAGGAAATGCTTCCGTAACATTATATTGGGAAAATGCAATCAGCAGTGGAATTAACAGTTGTGCAGCTTTACAAGCAGGAGATTTGGTAGTTGCTCGCTGGAATGGAAGCGCTTGGGAGAATAGAAGTAATACAATTGTTGGTGGAATTACTGGTTCTTGTGTTGGTACAAGTGCAGGAACCGTTACCTCTGATCTTTTAACTGCATTCTGTCCTTTAACGTTTGCATCCAAAACTTCCGCAGTAAATCCTCTGCCAGTTGAGCTATCTTCATTTTCAGGGAAGAATAATGAAAATGAAAATATTCTTGAATGGATTACTGTGACAGAAATAAATAATGATTACTTTACACTTGAACGGGCAAAAGATGGTTTTACTTTTGAAGAAATTGCAAAAATAAAAGGTGCTGGAAATAGTAACTCATTAAATAACTATGAATTTATTGATAAATCACCTTTTGATGGAGTTACATATTACCGCTTAAAGCAAACAGATTTTGATGGAACTGAAAGCTATGCACATAATCTTGTTGCTTTATGTGTAAACCATCCAATTGATTATGTTATATATCCTAATCCTGCAAATAATAGAATCATGATTCATTCCACTTCTTCCAAAGAAGAGAATGTAATAATTGAAATTACTGATATTTCGGGAAGAGTAATAGTACAACAAAAAACTTACAATATTAAAGGTGTAAATGAAGCTACAAGTATAGATATTAATAAGTTTTGCGAAGGAATTTATTTTATGACTATTAATGATATTAATAATAACAATATCATTCAAAAGAAATTCGTTAAGATTAAATAAACTGACATTCTTTTTTATTTCCACCTCTCACACGGACAGGGAGCAGATTTATGCTTCCATTTTTTCTTTGCAGGATATTTATGTGAAGTAGCACATGCCAATAAAAACAGACAAAAAATTAATATAAGGCTGATTTTAAAAAATGATTTTCCTCTTTTATAGGTAACACTTTCAGAATATAAATATTTTTTCATCAGTATATTAAAAATTGCTTATTCAGCCTGTTTTTTCATTGAAATTATTAAAAAACAAAGTTAATTATTTTTTATGGATTAATATTTAATCATAAATGGATAAATCCTAAATTTCAACTATATTGTTTTTGAAAAAAAAAATAAAAAAAAAACAACCATTTTGAAAAAATGACGTCTGTAATATGGTTGAAACATATTTGGTAATGATGATTTTGGGTTTATTCCTGAATGGATGAAAAGCTAATTCATTGATATTGTATTTGTAAACCATGAATTTTTTATAAATCTATAAATTTACTAACTTTGAAAAAAAATATATATATCATGCGCAAATTTTTATTGCTAATGCTTGCTCCATTATTTATGCAGGCACAGGATGTTAACAACAGAGATTTTATAAGTGAAAACTCATTTATTGAAAACAAAGGTCAGTTTGATGGCCGAAATTGGCAAAAAGATTCGAAAATTAAGTACGGTGTTGATTATAATAAAGCATTTATATTCTTCACAGAAAAAGGACTGACATACCGTTTTGATAAAATAATCCGTAATCCAAACAGGGATAAATCAGTTCACGACAGTCCAAAACGTACAAATATCAGTGAATTAATACATGTTGAATGGATTGGAGCAAACAGCGATGTGGAAATCATTGCAGAGGAGAAAATATCCGCATATTATTCATATGCAATCAAAAATCTGGAAACAAAAGAAGTTAAAAACGAAAATTATATCCCTGGTTATAAAAAACTTACTTATAAAAATATTTATGACAACATTGATGTTGAATATATAATTCAACCTGAAACAGGAATTAAATATTCAATTATTCTCCACCCCGGAGCAGATGTATCAAAAGTTAAAATGAAATACTCCAAAGGTCAGACAAGTATTGGGCAAGAACAGATAATTTATGGACTAGATGAAGCAGGAGAATTACAGATTAAAACATTTTTAGGTGAAATAACTGAACATAAACCATTAACATATTACAGTAAATCAAAAAAAGAAGTTAGCTCAAGTTTTAAATTTGAAAATGACATTCTTTCATTCAATTTAGGGAATTTTGATAATACAAAAGAAATAGTTATTGATCCATGGGTTCAATCACCTAATTTTAATAGTTCAACAGCTGTATGGGAAGTAGAAACAGATGGCACTGGCAATGTTTATGTTATTGGAGGAGAAACTCCAATGGAATTGAGAAAGTATAACAGTGCAGGTACTTGGCAATGGACTTATACAACTCCATGGGATACAGCAACTGTTTGGCTTGGAACTCTTGCAACAGATGCCGGAGGTGTCAGTTATATCACTTCAGGAACAACCCCCGAAATAGAAAGGGTTACAACTGCAGGCGGTATGGTATGGCATAATTCTTCATTCGCATTATTTAGTCTTACTGAATGGTGGTCAATTGCGTTTAATTGCGATAAAACAAAATTAATTGTTGGCGGAACTGGCGGTATGGCTCCACCCTTAGGTACGCCTCTGGCTGTGATTTATAATATGGATATTAATAATGGAAATGTTCTTAATATGGAAACTGTTCACACTGGTGGAAGTGGCGGATTAATGGATGCTCCGATAGAAGTACGGTCTATATCATCCTCAAAAGATGCAAAATACATTTTTCTTACGCACATTCACGTAGGGGCCATCAATGATAATATTGGAGCATGTCCTTCATCTGGACCAATTTACAAAGTTGATAACGGACATCATCTTGGATATAAATGCGAAAATTATCTTCCTGCGACTCAAAACGGAGGTGGATTAAAAGCATTAATTGCAAATGATCAGTATTTTTATACAAACAGTGGGAACCAGGTTCATCAGCGTAATTTGAGTGACGGGTCTCTGATTACTTCGGTTGCTTTACCCGGAGGAAATTCCAGTACTGTGCCTCTTATTGGTGGATTAGTAGTGGAAAATAGCGGTTTAGCAGTAGATGATTGCGGTAATGTCTATGCAGGATCCGGCGACAGAGTGGTTAAATTTGATGCAAATCTCAATATTTTATCTCAGGTTAATGTTCCTTTTACAGTTTATGATGTCAGTGTAAATTCAAATGGTGAAGTAATCGCTGTCGGTGCTCAGAATGCTAATGATTCTATAGCAAGGCACGGTAAAATTCAGGCTTTAAATATGACTGCATGTGCTCAGTTCGCTTTGGTATGTTGTGATGTAAATATCTGCCCGGTTGATACAGTTTGTGATGATGATCCAGCATTTAATATTCTGGTGTCTAGTCCAGGGGGAACGTTCAGTGGTACAGGTATTACTAATACTACCACTGGTACATTTGATCCGGCTGTTGCAGGTGTGGGCAGTCATGTAATAACTTATACAAAACCTTGTGGCTTTGAAACTGTTACTATTGTTGTTGATCCCTGTGATCCAATAACAATATGTTATGATGGCACAAATTTGATTGCAACCGGTGGAACAGGTACAATTATATGGGAAGACTGGGTAACTTTTAATTATTCAATTACAAATGAACAGGAATGTATAGATTGTCCTATGGCTACGCCTATTTACTTTATGGGATTTTATACAGGTTGCAGTACTAGTACATGTTCAGGTACTGATTGGGTACAGTTTGGAACAGGAAATACAGTTGCTCCTCCTGCTAATTGGCCGATGCAGGTTTCTGACAATAATGGAGTTGAGGTAACATATAATAATCTGGGAGAGGTGCCTCCCTGCTCAGCATGTACTTCGCCTACATTATCTGCAACTGCCACTCATGTGACCTGCTCAGGAGGCAGTAATGGAGCTATTGATGTTACCGTTACGCCTGGTTCAGGCAGTTCATATACTTATTCATGGACAGGTCCGGGGGGCTATACTTCAACTTCATTAGATATAAATAGCTTGATAGCAGGAACATATACCATTACCGTCACTGACGCAGTTAGTCCTTCTTGTTTTGCGATTTTATCTGTTATTGTTAATCCTGGAATGGCAACTGACGATGCATCATTTACTGTAAGCAACTACTGTCAGGGTGCTGTAAATTCTGCTACAATTACTGGTACTCCTGGAGGAACATTCTCATTTAATCCTGTCCCTACAAATGGTGAAACAATAAATTCATCCACAGGTGCAATAACAGGTGGTATAGGAGGTAACACTTATACAATACAATATACAACAAATGGTGTTTGTCCTGCAAGTTCAACTCAAACAGTATCTGTTTATGCCAACCCAGTTCCTTCAATATCCGGTTCTTCAAGTTTCTGTACAGGAGGGTCAACTACATTAGATGCCGGAGCTGGTTATACAATTTATTCGTGGTCGCCTTCAGGTAATACACAGACTATTAATGTTAATACAGCAGGAACATATATTGTTACTGTGACTGATAATAACGGATGCTCAGGAACAAATCAGATAGTTGTTACTGTAACTGCAAACTTGACACCTAACATTACAGGTGTGTTGTCAATATGTTCAGGAGCAGCAACAACACTGGATGCCGGAAGTGGTTATGCAAATTATTTATGGAGCAATGGAGCAGTGACTCAGACAATTAATGTAACTACAGCAGGAACTTATTCTGTAACAGTTACAAGTGCCTCATGTGTTGGTTCCGGAGTGGAATTAGTTACAAACGGTGATTTTGAATTAGGTAATACCGGCTTTACAACGGATTATCTTCTATGTGCAGTACCGGGAAGTTGCGGAATGGGTGATTATATCGTGGCAAACAATGGTAGTGTACATCATTCAGCATGGACCTGCACTGATCATACTTCAGGAACCGGAAATCTTATGATATTTGATGGTTCAACAACTGCTGGAACTAATGCATGGTGTCAGACAGTAACAGTTACACCAGGTACTGATTATACTTTCTCTTGTTGGGCTAGTGCGATGACAAACTGGTGGAATTTGAATCCGGCTGATTTGCATTTTCTATTCAACGGAATTGATATCGGTAATATTATTACTCCCTTAAATCCTGTTTGCGGTTGGAATCAATTTACTGGAAACTGGAATTCAGGAATCAACACTACTGTGAATATATGTATTATTGATAATGATGTGGAATTTGGTGGGAATGATTTTGGGTTGGATGATATTTCTTTACAGACTTGTACTCCCTGCACAGGAACTGCATCAGTTAATGTTTCATTAAACAATAATCCTACACCTACAATTACAGGTTCTTTAAGCTTTTGCACCGGTAGTTCAACTATTTTAGATGCCGGAGCAGGTTATACAGCTTATTCATGGAGTCCTTCGGGAGCAACACAGACAATTAGTGTAAATACAGCAGGTACATATTCTGTTACTGTAACAGATAATAATGGGTGTACTGGAACTGATCAGGTAAATGTAACTGTTGCTGCAAACTTAACACCTGGCATTACAGGAGTATTAACAATTTGCAATGGTGCATCTACCACATTATCTGCATCTATAGTTGGAAGTAATATATCTTATTTATGGTCTACTTCAGCTACAACACAATCTATTAATGTTACAACGGCAGGAACATACTCATTAACTGTTAGCGATGTTAGTGGATGTACTGGTACGGATCAGGTAGATGTTACAACAAACAGCAATCCAATACCAAATATTACGGGTGCATTAAGTTTCTGTACAGGTGGTTCGACAACATTAGATGCAGGAACATATACATCATACATTTGGAGTACCGGTGGAAATTCACAAACAATTAATGTTACAACAGCCGGAACATATATTGTAACTGTTACTGATGCAAACGGGTGCACCGGAACTGATCAGGTTGATGTTACAGTTGCTGCAAATCTAACTCCTGCTATTACCGGAGTATTATCAATTTGTTCGGGTGCTGCAACAACGTTGGATGCAGGCAGTGGTTATTCAACCTACATTTGGAGTACCACAGATATTACACAAACTATTCCTGTTACAATAGCAGGAACATACTCTGTTACAGTAAGTGATGCCAGTGGGTGTACAGGTACAGATCAGGTTAATGTAACGACAAATACTAATCCTACACCAGTTATTACTGGTGCATTAAGTTTCTGTACAGGAAGTTCAACTATCTTAGATGCAGGTGCTGGCTATATAGGTTACAGCTGGAGTCCGTCAGGAAATACTCAGACAATAACAGTAAATGCAGCAGGAACTTATTCAGTGACTGTAATAGATGCTAATGGCTGTTATGGAAGTACTCAGGTTGATGTTATTGAATCATCATCAATTATTGCTACATTGACACCTACAAATATACTTTGTAACGGAGACGCAAGCGGTGCAATTGACGTAACATTATCAGGAGGTTCAGCACCTTATACGTTTTTATGGTCAAATAATGCAACAACTCAGGATTTAAGTAGTATTACAGCAGGAACATATCAGGTAACTGTTACCGATAATAATGGTTGTTCTACTATTGAAAGTATTGCTTTGACTGAGCCATCTGCAATTGCTATTTCAACATCAAGTGATGCGTATTTATGTAACGGGCAAACTGTTATACTATCTGCATCAGTAACAGGAGGCACACCACCACTATCATATTATTGGAATGGAGTGTTGGGAACTGCAAATCATGTTGTTGGTCCTTCATCAACTACTTATTATCAAGTATATGCTGTTGATATAAATGGTTGTATAAGTCAGACAAATACAATTTATGTTTATGTCCTGCCAAATGTGGATTTGGAATTATCTGCCAATACAGATCATATATGTCCCGGAGACGAAGTTTTGATTTTACCAAATATAAGCCCTGGTATTCCTCCATATTATTTATACGATGATCAGGGACTGGTAATTAATCCACCAATGATTGTTTATCCTATGGATACTACCACTTATTTTGTTTATGTTGAAGATCAGTGTGGATCAGTAGCATCAGATGAGATTACTATTTATACATATCCACTGCCTCCAGTATTCTTTAGTGCTGATACTATGTCCGGTTGTCAACCTTTAACTGTTCAATTTAACAGTCAATATACTGCGGCATCCTATGTCTGGAATTTCGGCGATAATGATTTTGATAATCTTTCTTTTGACAATGATCCGGTTCATATATATGACAATCCGGGTACATTTACTGTAAATCTTACGGTTACATCCGAAGAGGGTTGTGAAAATTCTTATACTGTTGAAAATATGATTATCGTTTATAAAAATCCTGAAGCAAAATTTATAAATGAACCTGAGGCTGCCAGTATTATTAAACCAATAATTTATTTTTTCAATTTATCAAGCGGGCATAGCATCTCCTATTGGAATTTCGGGGATGGTTATGAATCAAATCAGGAAAATCCATTTCATACATATCCGATTTATCCTACTGGAATATATAATGTCATGCTTGTTGTTGAATCAGATATGGGTTGCGTTGACACTACCTATAAGGATATAATTATCCAAAATGAATACACTTTCTACGCTCCGACTGCTTTCAGCCCGGATTTTGATGGAATTAATGATATTTTTCTCGTTTATGGAAATGGTATTGACAAAAGGAATTTTAAAATGATTATTTATGACCGTTGGGGTGAACCTGTATTTGAAACTGAGGATTTATATCAGGGCTGGGATGGTAGAATTAACGGTGGAGAAACAGGGAAAATAGGAACATATACATGGCTTGTTATTTTTAAAGATATCAGAGGGATAGAACGAGAAGAAACCGGCGCTGTTTCAATAATCCGATAGGCAATTCTTTGTTTCCTTAAATTATTCTCTGTATATAAAGTTCAATGACGATGCTTTAGACAAACTCTTTTCATTCTGATTTACACTTTTTTTCTTAATTAATGTTAACATATTTGAGATGGTTTTGTGTTTTAATCTATTTTAGATGAAAATATTAGATATGAAAAACAAAAGACTAAAAAAATCAGCATTATATTTTATTGTTGGATTCTGTATTTTTTTCTCATTCAGATTATTGTATGGGTTTTATTCGTACCCTGAAGGAGAAGTATATGCAGATCAAAATCAATATTATTATTATGATTACAGTATTTCCAATCCTGAATCCTTTGAATTCAGCAGAAAAAATTATGCAAGTTCAAAATATGAATATAAATCACAATCTGCGACCGGTAGTCAGATATCTACTGTTGACCAGAAGTATGAAAAAATAGCTTCAATGTCAAGTTCTTCATCTGATTTTGAAAATGATGAATCGAAAGTGAGAAGTCAGATCGAACAGAACAATTCAATTATTCAGTATGAACAAAAAAGTGGTTTGTCCGGTTCACGATCGTTAAATCTTGCAATTGGTGTTCCTCCCGATAATTTCGACAAAATAATTGATGAGATAAAAAAAATCGGCTCTATAAAGTCATTAAATATAAGCAAGGCAGATAAGACCAACGAATATAAAGAGCTACAGGCACAGCGTATCAGTCTTGAAAAAACAAGAGAATCATTGGTTGCATTAAAATCTCATAATGGGAGTATTGAAGAAATGATAAATCTTGAAAATCAGATACTTTCAGTCGAACAACAAATTCAGGATCTTGGTGTAAGTCTTGGAGATTTTGACGAAGTTAACGAGTTCTGTACAATTAAAATGGTGCTGAATGAGTCAATAACTGTTCAGAAATATTCTGTTCCGGTTATACAAAGAGTAAAAGTTGCTCTTGAATGGACAGTAAAATATTATGGAATTACAGTTTTAATTTTCTTTTTGATTACGATGATTTTATGGGTAATATCAATTATTTATAAATCTGTTTGTCCGGTCAACGAGAATAAGATTGAAAATAAAATTGATAAAAAATAAGATAACAGTTTGTTAATGATCTTCCTCCAGACTTAACTCTATACGGTACATCATATTAAATAATTGAGTAGTAAGAAATAATTCTTTATTTGAAATCCTTAAAATCTCCCATTTTATCTCACTTTGAGTGATAAAAGGTCCTATACCAACAAATAGTGAATCGTTATAAAATTCGTTATTTACATAAGCATAATCCACATTAAACATAGTATAATATTTAAGGGTATGCCAGTTCCAGTTTCCTCCCATTCGCATAGTTCCACCGCTTTCATGCATTTCCCATATACCATCAGTAATATCAATTTTACTACCAAACATAGTTTTATAAAATGAAGTTGAATCAATGCCGGCAACCATAAATTTTTCAACTTTCCATAAGCCCTCTATTCGTTTTTGCCTGGATCTGAAACTGATTGTAGGGCCTTCTTCATATTTTCCGCAACTTGTCAGAATTAATATTACTGACAGAATTAATACTGAAATAGTAATTTTTTGCATCATATCTTAAATAATTGTTTTTCAAACCTACATAAATTTTCTAAAATATACACAAACTTAATGAAAATTTATGTAGGTTTCCTCTGACCGATTAAAAAAATAGTAAACTACAGAGGAAAAATAATTAATAAAATATTAAATATCTAATTTTTTAAAAATTTCCCAGATGACAATACCTGCGCTAACTGAAATATTTAATGAGTGCTTTGTTCCGTATTGCGGAATTTCTATACAATCATCGCATAAGTCAATTATGCTTTGATCTACTCCATTAATCTCATTTCCGAATATCACTGCAAATTTATAGTTATTTTTAAATTCATAGTTTAAAAGATTCTTACTACTTGTCGTTTGTTCTATTGCAATTATTTTAAAACCATTTTTCTTCAACAAATTTACAGAATCTATTGTTTTTTCAAAATAAACCCAGTTTACAGAGTCCTCAGCTCCCAATGCGGTTTTATGAATATCTTTATGAGGAGGTTTGGCAGTAATACCGCATAAATGCAGACAATTGATTCTAAAAGCATCACCTGTTCTGAAAACTGAACCTGTATTATTCATACTTCTGATATTATCAAGTACAACTATTAAAGGTAGTTTTTCTGCTTTCTTAAATTCTTCATTATTAATTCGATTCAGTTCATGAAGTTTTAATTTTCTCATTTTAAAACAAGGATTTACAAAATTAAATAATGGATAATAAATTTTAATTTGTACAGAATTCAAAAATAAACTATTTTAGTTAGTTAATCTAATGAATAAATTTGCATAAAAAAATATTATGAATATTCACGAATATCAGGCAAAATCCATATTAAAGGAATTCGGAGTTGCAGTTCCCGAAGGCGTTGTTGTTGATACGTCCGAAGATGCAGTATCTGCTGCTAAAAAGATTGCAGAAATTACAGGAGTTGATACATGGGCTGTTAAGGCTCAGATTCATGCAGGCGGAAGAGGAAAAGGCGGAGGTGTGAAAATTGCAAAATCAATTGAAGAAGTAAGGCAGTTTTCAGGTCAGATACTGGGTATGCAACTTATTACGCATCAGACGGGTCCCGAAGGGAAAAAAGTAAACAAGGTACTAATTGAACAAAGCATTTATTATCCCGGACCTTCAGAAATTCAGGAATTTTATATTAGTGTTTTACTTAATCGTCAAACCGGGAGAAATATTATTATGTATTCACCGGAGGGAGGAATGGACATTGAAGAAGTTGCCGCAAAAACCCCTCATTTGATTTTTAAGGAGGAAATTAATCCGGGAGTCGGAGTTCAACCATTTCAGGCACGCCGGATATCTTTTAATCTGGGATTATCTGGAAAAGCTTTTAAAGAAATGAATAGTTTTATTGTTTCATTATATAAGGCTTACGAAAGTTGTGATGCATCAATGTTTGAAATCAATCCTGTGTTCAAAACTTCTGATGATAAAATTTTTGCTGCTGATGCAAAAGTAAATCTGGATGATAATGCTTTGTTTCGTCATGTCAAATATGCTGATATGCGTGATATTACTGAAGAAGATCCAACAGAAGTTGAAGCAGGGGAAAACCATCTGAATTTTGTAAAACTTGATGGAAATGTTGGTTGCATGGTAAATGGTGCCGGTCTTGCGATGGCAACTATGGATATTATTAAATTGTCAGGTGGTGATCCTGCCAATTTTCTGGATATTGGCGGTGGAGCAAATGCTCAGACTGTTGAAGCAGGATTCAGAATTATTTTAAAAGATCCTAATGTAAAAGCAATTTTATTAAATGTTTTTGGAGGAATTGTTCGTTGTGACCGAGTTGCTCAGGGTGTGGTTGAGGCATATAAAAAAATCGGGACTATCAATATTCCGGTTATTGTGAGATTACAAGGGACAAATGCAGAGGAAGCAAAAAAACTTATTGATAATTCAGGATTAAAGGTTTTTTCTGCAATTACTTTAAAACAAGCGGCAGATCTGGTTAAACAATCTGTTGGTTGATATAATGTGTAATCATGTTTTAACGTTAATAAAAAACAAACCTATATGAATTTTCTAAAATATACACAAACATTTATAAATTTTTTAGTTTGATATTTATGTAAAAAATTATAGTAAATAGTGAATCCATGCAATAATATTATTTTATTTTTGAAAAGAAATTTGGTTGGTTTAAGACATCCAGATTTGGGCGGAGAGTTATCTTAAGTAGTTGTGACTCTAAGCTGTTATCCTTAAACCTAACCACTGCCTACAATAAAGGCGAATTGTTTGAGGAGGTATAATGGATAAAGAAATGACAAAAGAAGTATTAGCAAAACAAATATTTGATACATATGGTGGAGGTGAAAGTATGAGGGTGGCTAAATGAAAGTAAAAGATATAATTGATTTACAAAAAGTAGTGGGAAACGTCAGACATGCCTTTTTAAGGCACAAGGATTGTGAAGAAAATGGACTCATCAGAGATGTAACTGCAAGTATGGAATTGGAAATTGGTGAG
>JBDRPR010000507.1:0-7360 GCA_043826845.1 Bacteroidota bacterium | reverse complement strand
GCGTGGGAACACCTCCTCTCCTCTACCTCGCTAAAAAAACACCTGTCATTCCGAACGAAGTGAGGAATCTCATTATTAAACTATTTTACGATAAGTTAGTTTCAAATATCAAGTGAGAAATGTGAATTAAAATAAAATGATTATCCGTATTATTACCCAAAAGCAAACATTGATTTTCTTCTATTACCCCGTCCCTTAAAGGGTGAGAAGAAAATCAATTTGCTCCCTTTAGAGACGGGGTTAACAAATTGAATTTCAGTAAATACATAACATTTATAGGTATATATACGATTATTCATTTAAAATAATATTCGACTTGCAATTTCCCTTTTAATCAATTTAAAGATTTTTTTCTTCCGTAACTATCCGGGATTTTTTTTTCTGCAAAAAATGATCCAGTTTATAATAATGCTTGTTGCTTCTTTAAGATACCTTAAGAAACTTTAATTCATCAGTTTTAACAAAATTTTATTTTTTTATCCATTTGCAGATATTTGCCTGATCTCCATTCAGACTTATTATGCGGATAAAATATAAACCGGATTTCAGATCACCTACATAAACAGAGCATTTATCAGATTGGCAAAGACTTATTTTTTTCAATATTTTGCAATCGATACTCATCAGTTGTATTTCATAATTTTTATACTCACTGTTAATTTGAATATTTAAATTATCAAATGCAGGCTGAGGGTAGATTAATATTTTTTGATTTGATTCTTCAACTCTGTTGATAGAAGAAGATATATCTCCAGTATATGCTCTGATACACAAATCTCTTTCTTTTCCGGCTACATCATTTCCCACTAATGTCCAGGATGTACCTGTGCTGCTTATCCAGCAAACACCTGATTCAATTACCGGATTTGCATACCCTGTACTTAATTTTTCGTACGGAATCGGGTAATTATAACCTGGTGTAAAATATTGAACTTTTATATAAAAATCCTGTCCTGTAGTTAATTGAACCGGACTGGTTAAGTTTATTTTATAATATCCTGGATAGTCACAACTTACTGGACCAACAGATGCTAATAAACCCGAAAGAGTGTTGCCTGTTTTGGTATCATAAATATCAATATTTATAGTTGCAGCTTCAGAATTAACGAAAATTCCGACTGCGTTTATTTGTTCATTCGCTTCTGAAATATACTTAATTAATCCAAAGCCTGTTTCAGAAGCATATCCAACATTTCCAATCCACCCCAATTCATCATACATATATATATTATCACCTGATTCAATTTGACTGATTCCGGGATACGCTCCTACGGTAGAATTAACTTTTGTGTCATTATAAGAAATATAAAAGTATCCGTTTTCACCCCAGGTTACTCCCCAACTGTTTTTTATTATCCATGCACCTGTACCTCCTGCAGTAACTTTGTTATCATCCCATCCACAAAGCAATATTGCATGGTCGGTACTGGATGAACCATTATAATAATATGTATGGTCTGATGAGTTGTAATACGCAACATCGTTGAACATATTGGTAGATAATGCACCGTAATCCAGAATAGCCTGTTTAATAATGTCCATACTGTCATTAAAAAGTCTGAACTGCTCAATTCTGTACTGAATGGGTAATCCGCTTGTACATGTAGCATACATATCGTCATCATAAATATCTGTTATTTCATCAACCGGGCCATCAATCCTTGTCAGATATGCAGCAGCTTTTTTTGCATTACCTCCTGAACATGTCAAATCTACATCCAATTCAAAATCATGACATGTCCGCATATTCTGTTCTGAAAAATCCAATATACCTAAACCGTTTTTTACCATATATGATTCTACAGAACCTAAAGCTGCAAAGGTCCAACAAACGCCACAACTTCCCTGATTTTTTACCGGTGTGACAAAGCCCTCGTTTCTTAAATCATAAACAGCGTCAAAGCTTTTATTTTTAGTTTGTTTGATTTTCCCATTAAAATTGGGGTTTACATAATATGGAATATCTCCTGAAACGGATTCTCCGCTTAACACTTTTTGCTGCCATATTAAAAAATCAGGATTTACAGGAGCTTCAATTTCCTGAGCAAAAATGACTATTGATGTAAAAAAAAATAACGAAAGAAATAAGTTTGCCTGTCGCATGATAATAGAGGTTATGAAATTAAATTTATAAAAATATAAAAAATTTTGAAATCAAAAACTTTTTATCCCCACAACCGAAGGTTTTTTTATATTAAAAAAATAAGGATTAACTTTGGCTGAAAATAAAAATCAGAAAATGAGGATTACAGGTTTATTTAAGCTTAGTCAACCGAAACGATTTGATTATAAGCCTCGTTATTATAGCAAGTTGAAAGAAGAAAGAGAAGAAAGAAATAGAAGAATAAAGGAAGATTTGGGTATAAAAGAAGATAAACCATATACTCCTGATTTACGTGGAAAATTAACGGGACAATACATTAACAAATATCATCAGAAAAAGAAAATGCCTATATACAGAATGGTTATAATTATTGTTTCGCTAATAATGGTTGTTGCAATTTTATACTTTGCATTTTATTTATCAGCAATAATGATTAAAAATGCCTGATATTATTCAACTCTTACCCGATTCAGTTGCCAATCAAATTGCTGCCGGAGAGGTTATTCAAAGACCAGCTTCAGTTGTAAAGGAGTTGGTTGAAAATTCTATTGATTCCGGTGCAGATGATATAAAAATAATTATAAAAGATGCAGGGAAAACGCTTATTCAGATAATTGATAATGGTTGCGGTATGTCAGAAACAGATGCCCGCCTTGCTTTTGAGCGACATGCTACATCAAAAATAAGAAAAGCTGAAGATTTGTTCACGATACAAACAATGGGTTTTAGAGGAGAAGCACTCGCTTCTATTGCTGCTATTGCCCATGTTGAATTAAAGACAAAACGCACCGAAGACGATCTGGGAACGTTTTTGCAAATTGCAGGATCTGAACTTATCGGACAGGAAGCAATAAGTTGTTCCAATGGTAGCAATATGTTTGTTAAAAATCTGTTTTTCAATGTTCCTGCAAGAAGAAAATTTTTAAAAACTCAGGGCACAGAACTCAGGCATATAATTGATGAATTTCACCGTCTTGCATTAGCTAATCCGAATATTTCATTTTCTTTAAATCATAATGATTCTGAAATTTACGTTCTTTCTCCGGGAAACAGACGGCAGAGAGTCGTCAATATATTTGGAAAAGGGATAAATCACAATCTGGTTTCATTAGAAACCAATACCAGCATTGTTAAAATTGAGGGATTTATAGGCAAACCTGAATTTGCAAAAAAAACAGGAGGACAACAATTCTTTTTTGTGAACAACAGATTTATGAAACACCCTTATTTTTATAATGCGGTAATGAATGCCTATACAAATATTTTACCTCCTGAAAGCATTCCTTCCTTTTTTATTTATTTTTCAATTGATCCGAAACATATTGATATTAATATCCATCCTACAAAAACAGAAATTAAATTCGAAGATGAAAAATATATCTGGCAGATTTTACAGGCAACTGTAAAAGAATCGCTTGGCAAATTCAATATTGTTCCTTCAATCAATTTTGATCTGGAACATGCAATTGAAATTCCGCTACGTGGAAATCAGACTGTTTTAACCCAACCCGAAATCAAAATTGATTCAGATTACAATCCTTTTGAACAGGAACAAAAATCACAATCAGGTTACAAAGGATATAAGTTTGAATCTGTGAGAAATTGGGAAAAATTATATGCAGGAAAAGAAAATTCTGAAAACACTGAATTTTTTGATGATATACATCGGATTTTTCAGTTTCGAAACAAATATATTATTACTCCCGTTAAGTCAGGTTTGATGTTTATTCATATTAATCGTGCATCGGAAAGAATATTTTACGAATATTTTATCAGTAATTCAGAAAATAAATCAGTACCAACCCAAAAACTTCTTTATCCAAAAACTATTGAATTAAATCATTCTGATTCAGTTCTGCTAAAAGAAAAAATGGATGAGATCAGATTATTCGGTTTTAATATTGATGAGTTCGGGAAAAACACATTCATTATTAATGGACTCCCTGACGGAATAAATGATGAAAATATTCCATCGCTAATTGAAAGTATTCTTGAGAATTACAAAACATCCAATGTTAATGCTGGTCAGTCATGGAAAGAAAATACTGCATTAATTCTTGCAAAAACTCATTCAAACAGATCAGAAAAGCGTATGACTGCAGAAGAAATGAAAAATATTATTGACCGTCTTTTTGCATGCAAGCAAACAAGTTTTACACAGGATGGAAAAAAAATAATTTATATCTTCAGTGATGAAGAAATAGAAAAAAGTTAAAATAATCAGATATGGAACAATACAGGCCTGGAAAATTTGGTATGCTGACACCTGTAGTAAAAAATTTACTAATAATAAATGTAATATTTTTTGTTGCTACCTATGCTGTATTAAATGCTTTTAACTATGATCTTACGAAAGATCTGGCATTGTATTTTTTCGGATCAGATTTATTCAGACCATATCAGTTTATTACACATATGTTTATGCATGGCAGTCTGGGTCATATTTTTTTCAATATGTTTGCTTTATGGATGTTTGGGAAAACAATTGAAAGTGTATGGGGCCCAAAACGGTTTTTAATATATTATCTGGTTACAGGATTAGGGGCAGCAGCATTACATACTTTGGTAAACTGGTATTCAATTTCTGATCTTCAACAGGGAGCACAGGAGTTCTTTAATAATCCAGCCCCTGAAATGTTCGTTGCATTTTTAAGGGAATATTTCCCTGAGGTTTCCATCAATCCGCAATATATTGATGCATGGCTTGCACTGCCTGATAGTTCTCATTATATCAGCGAATCAACAAATCTTGTCAATGAACTAATACTTACGAAAACAAATATTCCGACAGTTGGTGCTTCAGGTGCAGTTTTCGGTCTTTTATTGGCATTCGGAATGTTATTTCCAAATTCTATGATATATGTGTATTTTGCAATTCCTATAAAAGCAAAATATTTCGTAATGATTTATGGAGCAATAGAATTGTATGCCGGCGTAATGAATCAACCCGGAGATAATATTGCTCATTTTGCCCATCTGGGAGGAATGATTTTTGGATATTTTTTAATTTTATACTGGAAAAAGAAGCAATTTAAACGGTGGAACTAGATGAGCATTTTAGACGAAATAAAACAATCCTTTAAAAGTGGGACGACTTTAATAAAACTTATTTACATTAATGTTGCAGTATTTGTTGCAGTAAGAATAGCCTATCTTATTTTTTATCCATTAAATTCGCCTGTATCGTCTGAAGATAGCTTTATTTCATGGCTTGCCGTGCCTTCAAATTCAGACATATTACTACAAAGACCATGGACCATTCTTACATATATGTTTCTACATGAAGATTTTATGCATATTCTTTTTAATATGCTTTGGTTATGGTGGTTTGGAAGAATTTTTCTTCAATTTCTGGATCAGAAAAAACTATTGGGAATTTACTTTTTGGGAGGTATCAGCGGTGCGATTTTTTATATTCTTGCTTTTAATATTTTCCCTGCATTTGCATATTTTGTGAATTTTTCAATATGCATGGGTGCATCAGCATCAATAATTGCTATTGTTGTGGCTATTTCATTTTATATACCTGACCATAAAATAAATCTTATGTTTATTGGTCCTGTCAAATTAAAATATATTGCACTGGTTTCTATAGGACTTGATATCTTAAGCATAAAATCAGAAAACTCGGGAGGACATATTGCACATCTGGGCGGAGCATTGTATGGTTTGCTCTACATCATGAGCTTTAAAAAAGGTAAAGATTTTACAAAGGGATTAAATAATTTTTTGATGAGTGTTTTTACCTGGAAAAATAAATCAAAAAAAAACCAAATGCATGTAAGTTATAAAAAACCAAAAACTGATATGGATTACAATGCCGAAAAAGCCAAAAATCAGGAAGAAATAAACAAAGTACTGGATAAAATTGCAAAATCAGGTTACGACAGCCTCACAAAGCAGGAAAAGGAAATTCTTTTTAAGGAAAGCAACAAAAACTGAAAAAATTGAAAAAGTTTTTGCATATTATTCTGTTTATATTTAATGCGTTACTGTTAGTGTCTTTGCTTTTATCTTATTCATCTGTTTTTATTAGTCCTGAGAAATTCTGGGTACCTGCTTTTTTTGGACTTGCATTTCCAGTTATTTTTTTAGCAAATTTTCTGTTTGTCATATACTGGGCCATAAGAAAAAGAAAAAAACTATTTTTCACCTCTCTTATTCTTATTTTGTTGGGATTAACTTATGTTTTTGACTATTTTCAGTTTGGTTTTTTAAAAAATATATCCCAGGAGAATAAGCCTGTTTTAAAAATACTGTCTTATAATGTTAAATTGTTTGATCTTTATAATTGGACAAACAATATAAATACGCGAAATGAAATTTTCAATATAATTGACAAAGAAAATGCTGATATTTTGTGTTTTCAGGAGTTTTATAAAGAAGATATAAATAGATTTAACACTCTCGATACCTTGCTAAAATTTCAGGATGCCAAATATTATCATGATGAATATTCCCAGATAAAAGCAAATACATATTATTTTGGTATTATTACCTTAAGCAAGTATCCTATTGTAAATAAAGGACTTTTTAAATTCAAAAATTCTGACAATATCTGTATATACAGCGATATTGTTTATAATAATGATACATTGAGAGTATATAACAATCATCTTGAATCAATAAGGTTTGATATTGAGGACCATAGTTTTATTGATAATTTGGAAATTGATGAAATTAAACTAAAGGGTATAAAATCAATATATACCAGATTAAAAGAAGCTTTTGTTAAACGTTCCGAACAGGTTGATATGATTTCTTATCATATTGCACAATCTCCATATCCAGTAATTGTATGTGGTGATTTTAATGATACGCCTGTTTCTTATGCGTACAGAAAATTAAAAAGAAATCTGAAAGATTCATTTAAAGAATCAGGTAGCGGCTTTGGGAAAACCTATACTGGAAAATTTCCATCTTTCCGGATAGATTATATATTTCATAGCGAAGATATGAAATGTATAGATTTTAATATTATAAAAAAATCGTATTCTGACCATTATCCAATAGTTGGCAAGTTGGTTTTTAATAATGAATTGCTTTCGGAATAAATAAAAAACTAATATTTCTCACCTGGAAAATAAAAATCAGCGATTCTCTAAAAAGACAAGAGTAAAAGTGTACCAAAATGCATCCTGTTAAAATACAATGGAACGCTGATGACGCTGATTGTTATGATTGGCGCAGAAATAATCATATTTTATCATAATCAATCAACTTTTCCGACAGGAACTGCGTTCTATATCCAATTTT
>JBDRPR010000506.1:0-2406 GCA_043826845.1 Bacteroidota bacterium | reverse complement strand
TAACTGGCTGGAGTTGTACAGATAATTATCCCGATGCTGATTATGACACAGGAAATCCTTATGATTATTATTATCCTGCATTAAATGTTAATCTTTGGATGCCTGTATCAACCGTAAGTGCTTTTGAGATAATTGCAGGAGTTGGAATTGACGAATTAGAAGATAGCAAAACAGGATTAAATGTTTATCCAAATCCAACTTATGATATTCTATATATCAATACCGATAACAAAGAGGCTGTTTATACTATTTACAACAACACAGGTCAACTAATCCAATCAGATAAATTTAATAATAGTATAAATGTGAGCAATCTTTCAACTGGCATTTATTTATTAAATATACAAACTAAAGAAAACACTTATAATATTAAATTTATTAAAGAGTAGACTAACTAAAAAGCTTAAGGCGTTCGCCTTAAGCTTTTTTAATAATTTCAATTATGAAAAAGTTTATTTTAATAATATACATTTTATTTCCAATATTCCTTTATTCTCAAACTAATTGGGAAGGATTTGGGATAGGAGTTTCGGGAAACGGAGTAAAATGCTATTTTGAAGATACATTAAATGACCAATTAATTGTAGGGGGCGAGTTTAGTGCAATTGATACTTTTCTTAATAATGGTCTTGCTGTTTGGGATAGTGAAAAATGGGATTGTTTTAGCGATGGCTTACTTATTAATTTTCAGATTTTTTCAATTATCAAATATATTGATACCTTATATGTTGCAGGGTATTTCCCTTACGGTATTGGTACAAATGATACAATTAGGAATCTAGCTAAGTGGGATGGTACAAATTGGAAACATGTTGTTGATTTTAATAATTATGGATATATACGAAATATGCGAGTGATTAATAATGAATTATATATACTGGGCACTTTTGATAGTATAAATGATGTTGTTGCTAATGGCTTAGCAAAATATAATGGTGTAGAATGGAGCAATGTATATAACTTACCACAGTTCTATTCAACAAGTGCTAATTTTATAAATGATATTGCTTATTACGAAAATGAATTATACGTTGGAGGAAATTTTGTTAATGATGACCAGACAATAAGGGATATTGTAAAATATAATGGCAGTGAATGGGCTGATGTTGGGGGCAGTTTAAAAGGAGGTTCAGCAAATATTAATAGGATGCTTGTCTTCGACAATGAATTAGTTGTTGCAGGTACATTTTATAAATCAGATGGTAATGTAGGTAATCATATTATGACATGGAATGGAACGGAATGGCAGGAATTAGGAGATTTTGTAGAAACAAACAGTTCAATAAAAGACATGAGAATTCATAATGATGAATTATATATTGGTGGTACTTTTTCAATCGTGAGTGATATAGCTATTCAATGTATTGCAATATGGGATGGACAGAAAATTTGCGGTTTAGGGGGCGATTTTGATTTAAATGTATATTCTTTAGGATTTTATAGAGATACACTTTTTGTTGGTTGTGGAAATTATGTAGATAGCATTCAGGTTAACAGGCTTGTGAGATGGGTTGGGGGTAATTATATTGATACATGCAGTACTCTTCAAAGTGTTCAGAATATAGTCGGTCAAAATGATAAAATATTTGTTTATCCTAATCCTGTTAATAATGAAATTAATATCCTGTTGCCTGATTTTGAAAATGAAATTATTCAAGTAACATTGATAAATATCAATGGAAGTAAAATTTTTGAAAATGAGTTTAAAGTTAATAATAATCATATAATAATAAATGATTTAAAAGCAGAAAAAGGAATTTACTTTCTTAGAATGTCAACGAATGAAATGGTTGAAGTAAAAAAGTTAATAATATCCCAATAGAAGCTATCAGATTGATACTGTGAGGAGAAGATTGAATTACGCATGGTAACACCACCTATATGCAATAGCCTGAGAAAGTGGTGTTTGGGAAGAAATTGAAATTTAGAAAGTTTGTGTATGAGAGAAACAGAATTGTACTCAATACGGCTACAGCATATAGCTGCGGACGATATTATCAATGATGACAGGGGTTCTGGTTAAGACCTGAGTTATAAACTCTGCCCCATTAACCCCTCGTTGCAAACGAGGGGGATACAGGGTTCCCTGTTGCTTTGATAAGGATGCGGAATACATTTTAGGCGATTTGTCCTCCGTGTCGCTTAAGGAAGTGTGGAAGAGTGATCAGTACAGACAATTCAGGCAGCGTATCCTGGACGAAAGGAAAAACATAACCATCTGTAACAATTGCACGGAAGGTTTGAAAATGTAATTTCTTTCATGCCTGACTTTCACTCTGCATACAAGAAGATATTATCAATGATGACAGGGGTTCTGGTTAAGACCTGAGTTATAAACTCTGCCCCATTAACCCCTCGTTGCAAACGAGGGGGATACAGGGTTCCCTGTTGCTTTGATAAGGATGC
>JBDRPR010000505.1:0-4786 GCA_043826845.1 Bacteroidota bacterium | reverse complement strand
CATGAGCTGAAAGCGAATAACCGTTATTTGTTCTTGACTTTTTTGTTTCCTTTTTTGTCAAGTAAAAAGGAAAAGCCTGCCCGGCTTGAGGGCAAAAGAATAATATTTGCAATTCCATAATTTATTGCGTATCTCTTAGGTAGAACTCACGTTAAGATAATAAATGAATAGTTAAGTAAAATACTGGCTTGAAATCTCGGATTATGACTTTGAAACGGCAAAAGCCATGTTGATAAGCAAGAGATTTTTATATGTTGGTTTTATGTGTCATCAGACCATTGAAACGAAGCCTGAATACGAGTATCTTTAAAAATATCTTAGATAGAAGATTTAAACACAAACTTGCATAAATTATTTGATGCAGAATCATTCATCAGCACATTTTATTCAACGAAAAGGTCAGATTTTGCGTTTAAGCCATTTATTCTTGAAAATCAATAAAATAAAACATGTCGAAAAATATTTTTTACCCTTATGCATTATAACGGTAAAAAAAACTATATTTGTTTGTTAAGCTTTTGCTGTTTTTTCGGGATGATTTTATCCATTAACCGGCAGAGCACATGTGAAACATTAAACTTAAGAAAATGGGATTACTTGACGACATTAAAGCAAGGGCTAAGGCAAGAAGAAAGAGAATTGTTTTACCCGAAGGCGATTCTGAAAGAACGCTGAAAGCAGCTGACATTATTTTAAAAGAAGGTATTGCTGACCTGATCATTCTGGGTGATGAAAACAAAATTGCCGCAATGGCAAAAGAGTTCAGCCTCGATTTGTCAAAAGCTCAGATCGTCAATCCTCGTAATTCTTCAAAGAGGATAGAATATATTGCAAAATTTGTAGAACTTCGTAAATCGAAAGGCATAACTCCCGAGGAAGCAGGAAAAACCCTTGATCATGAAATATACTGGGGTCCGATGATGATATATATGGGTGATGCAGACGGTGAAGTCAGCGGTGCTGAGCATACCACAGCAGATACAGTACGTCCAGCTCTTCAGATTGTTAAAACAGCTCCGGGTATTACTGTTGTTTCAGGTGCTATGGTCATGGTATCAAAAAAGCCTGAATTGGGTGAAAAGGGTATTTTTATCTTTGCAGATGTGGCAATTACTCCTGATCCCACTGCAGAACAACTTGCTGAAATCGGTATTTGCAGTGCTGAAACTGCAAAAGCTATTACTGGTTTTAAAGAACCACGTGTAGCTTTTCTCTCATTTTCTACAAAAGGAAGCGCTTCACACGAACTTGCTGACAAAGTAATTAAAGCATGTAATGTAGCAAAAGAAAGACGTCCTGATCTTCGCTTTGACGGAGAACTTCAGGCTGACGCAGCTCTTATTGAAAAAGTTGGCCAGAAAAAAAGTCCTGGTTCACCTGTTGCCGGTAAAGCAAATGTCCTTGTATTTCCTGACCTTCAAGCCGGAAATATAGGATATAAACTTGTTGAACGACTCGGTGATTGTGAAGCTATCGGCCCAATTTTACAAGGACTCGGAGCCCCGATTAACGATCTATCAAGAGGTTGTTCTGTTAGTGATATTGTTAATCTGGTTGCAATTACTGCAAATCAGGCAGGTGGTATATAATTATTAATTAATAAATTATTTGATGAAAATTTTAGTATTAAACTGTGGCAGTTCATCCATAAAATATCAATTTTTAGATATGTCAGGGCAACCTATCCTTTTAGCAAAAGGATTGCTTGAGAGAATCAGTCTAAAAGACGGAGAATTATCTCATAAACGTTTAGATGGAAAATCATACAAAACTGTTGTTGATATTCCTGATCATACAGTAGGCATAAGGTTGGTATTAGAAGCACTGACAAATCCTGAATATGGTGTAATTAGTCATGTTAACGAAATTAAAGCTGTTGGCCACCGTGTTGTCCATGGGGCAGAAGAATTTACTACCAGTGTTTTGATTAACGATGCAGTAAAAAGCAGAATATTGCAATGCTGTGATCTGGCTCCTTTACACAATCCTGCAAACCTAAAAGGAATTGAGGCAATGGAAAGTTCTGCTCCCGGAATTCCACAGATTGCTGTTTTCGATACTTCTTTTCATCAGACGATGCCTAAACATGCATTTATTTATGGATTGCCATATGAATATTACGAAAAACACAGAGTAAGACGATATGGTTTTCATGGAACCAGTCATATGTACGTTGCAAATGAAACCTGCAAATTTCTTGAATTGGATATAAAAAATTCGAAAATCGTAACATGTCATCTTGGAAACGGAGCATCACTTACAGCTGTGAAAAATGGTGAATCTATTGACACATCGATGGGAATGACACCTGTTGAAGGAGTTTTAATGGGAACACGATGCGGTGATACAGGATTGGGAGCAATTATTTTTCTTATGGAAAAAGAGGGATTGGATTATAAAGGTGTTAACAATATGGTGAATAAACAATCGGGGTTGATGGGAATTAGTGGCTTGTCTCCTGATATGAGAGATTTGCAAAATGCTGCCAGAGATGGAAACGAGAGAGCTGCACTGGCTATTGATGTATTCGTCTATAAAATAAAAAAATATATTGGTGCATATACATTTGCAATGGGTGGACTTGATGCAATTGTTTTCACAGGAGGAATCGGAGAAAATGCCACCATGATTCGTGAAAAGGTGTGTTGTGATATGGAATTTATCGGACTGAAAATAAATAAAGAAATTAATGATAAAACCTTTGGGCAGGCTACTTTGATTTCAACTACTGATAGCAGAGTGAAATGTGTTGTTATGCCGACAAATGAAGAGCTTGTAATTGCAACTGATACTAAAAACATTATAAATAAATTTAATAATAAATAAAAAAAAATACATGAAAATTCTTGTTTTAAATTGTGGAAGTTCGTCGATTAAATATCAATTACTTGATATGAAAGGCGAAGAAGTACTGGCCCTTGGAATCGTGGAGAGAGTGGGTAGTACAAATGCTGAAATAACTCACAAAGTACCCGGAAAAGAAAAATACTGTGTTGAAAAACCTGTACCAGACCATCAGATTGGAATTGACTTGATTCTGGAAATTTTATTAAGTGATAAATATGGCGTTTTAAAAGATAAAAGTGAAATTACTGCTGTTGGTCATAGAGTGGTTCATGGTGGTGAAACATTCAGCGGCAGTGTCAGGATAACTCAGGAAGTAATCGATAAAATGGAAGAATGTGTTGAACTGGCTCCTTTACATAACCCTGCAAATTTAAAAGGGATTTATGCAATGAAGAAACTTTTACCGGATGTACCTCAATGTGGAACCTTTGATACTGCTTTTCATCAGACAATGCCCGAGCATACCTATATGTATGCATTACCCTATGAATTGTATGAAAAATATAAAATAAGAAGATATGGATTTCATGGTGCAAGCCATAGATTTGTTTCTGAAACTGCTGCTGAATTTATAGGAAAACCATACGATCAGATAAATATTATTACTTGCCATCTGGGGAACGGTGCTTCGATGACTGCTATAAAAAAAGGAAAATCTTTTGACACATCAATGGGATTAACTCCTGTCGAAGGTTTAATTATGGGAACAAGATGCGGAGATCTTGACCTGGGTGCATTACTTTTTATAATGAATAAAGAAAAACTTGATGTAAACGGCGCAAATAATCTTGTTAATAAAACAAGTGGAGTTTTTGGTATTTCAGGAATTAGCCATGATATGAGAGATATTGAAAATGCAGCATGGAAAGAAAACAATCACAGAGCAAAACTGGCTCTTGAAATGTATTGCTATAGAGTGAAAAAATATATCGGTTCATATGCAGTTGCAATGGGAGGAGTTGATATTATAGTCTTTACAGGTGGAGTTGGCGAAAATGGACCTGAAACAAGAGATGCAATATGCAGCGATCTTGAATTTATGGGCGTTAAACTGAATAAAGAAAAAAATAATGGACTGAGAGGAAAACTTACAGATATTTCTCAACCTGATTCAAAAGTAAAAGTGCTTGTGGTTCCTACAAATGAAGAATTGGTTATTGCAAGAGATGCCCTTGAAATTATTAATAAAGAATAAAACAAATCTTAACGGATGAATATAAGCAGTCTGGATAGTTTTATCGGTTTAGCAAAATCAAAAAAAATACGTAAAATTGCAGTTGCTGCTGCAGCTGATGAATACGTTCTTGCATCAATTAAAAATGCATGCAAGGAAAAGCTTGTTATTCCAATTTTAATAGTTGATCAGCAAAAAATTGAAAAACTTTGTAAATCAATTAAATTTGAACTTTCAAAAATTGAAATAATAAATGAGCCTGACTTATATTGTTCTGCTGCAAAATCTGTTGAACTGATAAGAAAAGGGAATGCTGACTTATTGATGAAAGGATTAATCAGCACAGATATATTGCTGAAAGCAGTTCTGGATAAAGAAAATGGATTAAGGAAAGGTGGCGTAATAAGTCATATTGCATTTTTTGAATCTCCCTACTATCATAAAATATTTGCAGTTACTGATGCAGCGATGAATATTGCTCCTGATCTTGACGAAAAGGTATCAATTGTTAAAAATGTTGTGGAAGCTTTTCATCGTTTGGGAATTAAAAATCCTAAAGTTGCTGTTTTATGTGCAGTAGAAAATGTTAATTCTAAAATGGAAGCGACAATGCATGCTGCAATGCTCACGCAGATGAATAAAAGAGGTCAGATAAAGAATTGTATTATTGATGGACCGCTTGCTTTTGATATTGCCGTTTCAAAGGAAGCTGCAAAGCATAAAGGAATTATTAGCGATGTTTCCGGAGATGCAGATATTTTTATT
>JBDRPR010000504.1:0-3018 GCA_043826845.1 Bacteroidota bacterium | reverse complement strand
CTTGAGTTTGAGGATTATGTGAAACCTACTACGATCATTTTCAATATTATTGTCATCATTATATTATTGATATGTAGTAATATAGATTCTGAATCTTTATCTGGTCAAATGCAGTATGATTTAAATAGTAACTTATCTAATTCCATGAACGCGGAGGAATTGAAGAATTCCCAACAGGAACTTATTGAAGAGTATTATAAACGATTCGGCGACTCCATAAATCCATACGAAATTGATCTAAACAAGGCGGATTCAGGCGTCTTGACATATTTGGGAGATTGCCTCTGGTCCGGAATGAACGGTATTGTGGTTGATAGTGGTTTCGCATATTGTTCCTTTCCGAGTGGGCTTGAAATTTATGATTTGGTAGACCCAATAAACCCCCGTTTAATAAGTAGCGTCCAAGCGATTGGAATAGCCAATGGACTAGTTAAAGATGGAGATTATATATATTTCCTGGAAGCCGGAATGGCTTTTATAAATGTCTCAAATCCTTATAGTCCGTATAGAGAGGGTTATTATTACCAGGGTACTCAAATTCAAGATGTCGCGATAAAAGATAATTATGCATATCTCGCTGCCGGCTCTAATAGATTCAGGATTGTCGATATCTCTGATATGAGCAATCCCGTATGGATTGGCTATTATGTTACTACAGGAGTAGGTATAAATATTGAAATTGAAGATAATTATGCGTATTTGGGAACTGCTTACGGCCTATCAATTATAGATTTTTCAGATCCAACGGCTCCGGTTGAAATATCTGAGTTAGAACTAAACTACGGAACCAAAGACATTTATAGAGAAGATTCGATTTTGTTTATAGCCTGGGATTCGAATGGATTAAGAATTGTAAATGTTGCCGATAAAATGAACCCATATTTTGTCGGTCAATACGATAGTCTTTATCGTAGGGCGTGGGGTATTGTAAATCAAGAGACTTTGGCTTTTATTGCTTATGGCGAAGATGGTCTGGCAGTTTTTGATATATCTGACTACGAAGATCCAACATTAATATCATATGATAGATATGGTGAATATTTCTCAGATGCTACTGCAATAGATATGGATGAAAACTATATATATCTGGGAGATGCCGACTACGGTATGAGAATTTACGATTACTCTGATCCAATGAATTTGAAATTAGTCGGAGAGGTACCCAAGATGAATCGACCCAAGCAGGCAATTATAAATGACAGTCTTGTTTATATAGCCAGCAAGGGACAAGGCCTGATTACTCTCGACGTATCGGATACTTACAATATACACGAAATTTCAAGATATGATTTCTCCGACTTGACCAATGATCTTGCGAGAGATAAGAACAGAATTGTTTTATCTCGTAATTTGGAGGGCGCAACGGTTTTGGATGTTGCAGATCCTTTTAATCCAATGCATGCATTAACATTTAAAGACTTGGATAATATTCAATATAATCGTTCTAACTTATATAACAACGTTTTGGCAGTCTGGACAAATGTAACTTTTGATACATTAGTCGATGAAGTTAATTTTGTAGATATATCTGACCCTCAGAATCCGGTTATAGCTTATGTAATGGATGACCACTATGACTACAAACATGTCCATATGCAAGATTCAATTGCTGTAATATTTTACAAAACCGGTTTTAGCATTTATGATATATCGGATTTAAGTAATCCCCTATTTTTGGATGAGTATTTGGGAGATGATGTTCTATTTCCGATCGTAACCAATAATAGAGTCTATCTATTTAATGAAGGACACTTTCTTGGTTTTTACATTGCTTATCCAGACGATATACGATATATGGGTAGTACTTGGCCCAATTGGGGAACTGAAGAATATTTCATCGACGACCATTTTTTATACGGTGGTCACGGAATCATATTTGAAGTTTACGAATTAAACGATGCTAGAACAGAATACCTTTATTACTTCTATCCGGATGATTATATCGATGACATTGTTGCCAATAAAGACATGGTTTATGTTGCCTGTCATAATTCACTTAAGATATATAAAAATAATTTCTACTATCACCCGATATTTGTAAATCCAGATCCTATTCTTATTGAAGAGGAGTATTCAAGTGAAGATAAGTATGTGTATTTTTACTTGAGCTACCGTTATCGATGGTATGAAAACGGATTGGAGGATATTGATTGTTCTACAATTCGTATAAATGGACTGATTCCCAACGATTATGAATTTGTATCGGGTTTTGGAGATATATCACAAGATTTTATTAAAATTGAAATTAAAAAGGCCGATTTATTAATTTCATATTCTACGCTATGGGATAGTACTTACCAACAATTTACAATATCTGGCAATTTTATTAATTCGGATGCATTTGAAGAGCGTGATTATGTATCTATTTATGGATTAAAATCGGGCGACGTTGATTTTAGTGGCAAGGTTGATATAACGGATATTGTATATTTAATTAATTATCTTTACTGGAGTGGTCCCGAACCGCGGCCTTTTTTTGAAATAGCTGATGTTAATAACAATAATTTTGTAAATATTCTTGATTGCACTTACCTAATCAGTTATTTATTAAAAAATGGACCAGCGCCAATTCATCCCTGATAATAACTTATCTTGCCGATTTACTCTTTATTAGTTAGTAATATAAATTATTTTCAAGAATACGTTATAGTATTAATAGACAACCCAAAATAATTTCTAACAATTTTCTAACAGCGAACTTCACTGAAGTTAACTGAACTTGCTTGAACTTGACTGAACTTGAGCCAAGTTAACTTTATGAATGTCATTACAATAGGCGTAATTTGTGGTCATTCTTAAACTTACGCGAAATTGCCTTCGGCGAATCCCAGCCTCTCCGCTTTTAGAGCCTCTTGGAGCGAAGCGACTTAGAGGGTCTTAAATCCCGAGGTTCTGCGAGGGATAAATCCTGTCGTAGACCCTGTCGAAGATCCTGACGAAGGAAGGGAGGCTTTGCGAGGGATAAACCCTGTCGAAATAGATTAAGCATAGACATTTGAGCGTAACCGTAGTGACCCG
>JBDRPR010000503.1:0-13345 GCA_043826845.1 Bacteroidota bacterium | reverse complement strand
GACCAAAGCTACTAAGCAAATAGTCAGTGTATAAATCTAATAATCCTTGCATATAGCAAAGCTATATTGCTGTCAAAGAACGTTTATATAGAATTTTATTTTTTAATCAACAGTCATTTGTTAATTTTGCGTAACATCAGTAATTAATAAGTAGTTTTGCTTCGAAGTAGCAGATTGTATATACAAAACTATTACAGAACAAAAGATTTTTTCGCTATAATCACATTTTTATTTTCTGCTGAATTAACTTTGAGCCAAACAAATTTGAAATTTTGAACAAAATAAATCAAAACGGCATAAAAATCTTTCTTTTACTGATTGGTTTTACAAGTCTTTCGGTTCAGATTATTATGCTTCGTGAATTCATCAGTATTTTTTTTGGTAATGAACTGATTATAGGAATATTTCTTGCCTGCTGGATGGTTTTTACAGCTGCCGGTGCATTCTTTAAACGATTTATACTGAAGAAAAACAATATTCTCGTTCTCGGAATTCTTCATATTGTTTTTGCAATGATTCCCCTGCTTCAGATCATGCTGATGATTTGGCTGCGTAATGCTTTTGTCCCTGCCGGTGCAATACTGGAATTCAGCCAGATTATTGTGGTCTGCATTACGGTTACTTTCGTCTTCTCTGCTTTGTCAGGTTTTTTATTTGTTGCCTACAGTAACATACTTTCAGATATAAAGAAAAAAAGCATGACCGGGCAATCGTATGTTATTGAATCATTGGGAGGAATTGCCGGCGGAATTATTGTGAGTTTTGTTTTCATCTGGTTTGGATTTACATTTCAGCACATTATGCTCATCATTCTTGTAAATCTCAGCATGATAATATTTGTGGCAGCAAAAAATAAAAGACATATTCTGCATGGTCTGGGTCTTGCCGGTTTACTTTCGCTGGTGCTGATGTTTTTCTTTTATGATTTTGATAAAAAGTATTTTGCAGAGTTATTCCCGGGTCAGAAAATAGTAAAACTCAGTCAGAATCCATATGGTAAAATAATTATTACTGAAACAGATGGACAGACAAATATATATGAAAACACCAAACTGTTCTGGTTTGATGAAGATGTGATAAAAAATGAGGAGTCTGTACACTTTCCAATGCTGCAGCGTAAATCTCCACAAAATGTTCTTGTTATTTCCGGCGGACTGTTGGGACAATACAATGAAATAAAGAAGTATGACAACACTACAATTGACTATCTTGAAATAAATCAGGGAATTATTGAACTTATCAAATCAGACAGTATGTTTTCTGATCCGGGTCTGAGAACCATAAAATCTGATGTCAGATCATATCTGTCTGACTGTAAAAAAAGTTATGATATTGTACTTCTGAACGTTCCTGAGCCTCAGACATTGTTGCAGAACCGGTTTTATACAAGCGGATTTTATGAGATGTTAAAAACTGTCATGAACGATTCATCGGTTTTGTCTTTGTCATATCCCGCTGAACAATTCTACCTCAGTGATGAAAGCCTGAAAAATCATGAAGTCATTTTTAATACATTAAAAAAAGTATTCAGATATGTTGAGATTATTCCGGGTGTGTCGAGCTATTTTCTGGCATCAGACAAAGCTGTGAGAAGTGATATTTCGGAATTATACAGTCTCTCACCTGTTGAAAATCAATATGTCACCAATCTTTATCTTGATGATGCAAATACCCTGAATCGCCAGTCACAGATATATGCTTCATTTACTGATAATGAAATAATAAATACAGATAAAATGCCGGTTGTATATCAGAATCAGATCAACTATTGGCTCAGTTCGGTGCAGGGAATCAGGTTTAATCCCATTCTGATTATTTCGATTGCTGCAGGATTATTCATGTTGTTGTTTTTATTCTATAAACCGGATGCAGCTGCCATGCTTGTTACTTCGTTCACAGGAACCTATGTTGAAATTTCACTGATTCTGTTTATTCAGATTATGTTCGGGACAATGTATTATATGACAGGAATTGTTTTCACGGCATTTATGACAGGACTGGTGGCAGGAGGTCTGGCAGGTTCAAGGATGAAAATCAGAAATTATCAGAATTTAATGGTTATTTTTCAGTTAATTGTATTTGCTTTTTCGGCCGGAATATATTTAATGATGAGGTTCATACTTCTTGAAAATCAGAATTGGAAATCCTATCTCATCATTCTTTTATTGATTTTTGTGGCTGCCTTTTTAGTTGCTTTTCAGTTCTCACTTATTTCAAAAAAGAGGATGGAGGAAGTGGTGAAATCAGCATCTATGAATTACAGTTCAGATATGGCCGGTGGTGCGATGAGTGCTGTCATCTCAACAGTTTTGCTGATTCCTTTATACGGTTTTGTCAACAGTGCTTTGATCGTAACCGGAATGAATTTTCTGACATTAGCCTATCTGTTTATCAGGAAAAAGAAATTGCAGAACTGATTTTATTCAAATTGATTTCAATTCAGACATGATTGATATAATTTAATAATTCTTATTTTTATAGATTAAAATTTCTGCGTGTACTTTGATCAGGAAAAAATATCGAAAAGAGAATTTGTGAAACAGAGCCTTTTGGGTTTAGGTGGAATTATTATTGCAACAAATAGTTTAAAATCAACAAAAACAATGGCATCAAATATATTTAATATGAGTCAGACTTCTTCAAAAACTGAAGCAAAATACTATAAGAAAACAGACAGGGGATATGAATGTGAATTATGTCCGAATTTTTGTATATTAAAAGAAAATAAACTTAGTTCATGCCGGACACGTATCGCTGAATCAGGTAAATTATATACAATTGCATATAGTAATCCCTGTTCAGTGCATGTTGATCCGATTGAGAAAAAACCTCTATATCATTTTTATCCCGCTAGTAAAAGTTTTTCCGTAGCTATTGCAGGATGCAATCTGCATTGTCTGAATTGCCAGAATTATTCATTATCTCAGGCAAGTCCTACAGAAACACGGAACTATCAGTTATGTCCTCCTGAACTGATTAAAGATACTATTGATTCTGATTGTAAATCAATAGCATATACTTATTCTGATCCGGTGGCTTTTTACGAATATGCTTATGACAGTGCAAAACTTGCCCGCGAAAAGGGAATAAAAAATGTATTTATCAGTGCAGGATATATAAATGAAAAGCCTTTGCGGGATATTGCCAAATATCTGGATGCTGCTAATATTGATTTGAAAAGTTTTAGTGATGAAACATATAAAAAATTGAATGCCGGCTCTTTGAAACCAATTTTAGATTGTCTGAAAATTCTTCATTCCGAAGGAGTATGGCTTGAAATTACTAATTTAATTGTTCCTCAATGGAGCGATGATATGGACGAAATAAAAGAAATGTGTGATTGGTTGTACGATAATGATCTAGCCAATTACCCTCTGCATTTCAGCAGATTTTTTCCTGTTTACAAATTGAAGCAATTGCCACCCACACCGGTTGATAGTCTGAACAAAGCCAGGGAAATTGCCATGAAAGCAGGAATAAAATATGTATATATTGGGAATGTTCCCGGAACTGAAGCAGGTAACACATATTGTCCGAAATGTAAAAAACTTCTTGTTGAGAGAAAGGGATATACAATTACAAAAAATGATATTGAAAAGGGTTTATGTAAATATTGTAATGAAAAAATTGCAGGCCACTGGGAGTAATTTTATTTAATACTTTGGATATTGATCTTTGTACTTTACTTTTGTTGAAAAATAATTATTATGATTCTGATAAATGGTCCCATAAAACCGGAATTTATAAAAAGTTGTATTTCGAAATTTGAAAAACAAACAGATACAGGTGCTCATGCCAGTTTTATAGGGCAGGTGAGAGCAGATATTGTTGAGGGGAAAAAAGTAAAAGAAATTGAATACTCTGCTTATGATGAAATGGTTGAGAAAGAAGTTGGAAATATTAAATCAAATGTTTTTTCAAAATATCCTGAACTGACAAATATTGACATTTATCACAGCGTAGGAACAGTTAAGGCAGGAGAGATATCTTTACTTGTATTCATAGCATCCCGACACAGAAAACCTTTGTTTATGGCATTACATGATACAATTGAATTAATTAAAGAGCATCTGCCTGTATGGAAAAAGGAAATTTTCCATGATAATTCCCATATATGGACTAATAATGAAGAAAAATGAGAGATATAAGCAATAAAAACAACACATTAAGAACTGCAAAAGCCAGATCGGTTGTGAGTGTCAGTGATATCAGCATTCAGGCAATTAATGAGAACAAAGTACCGAAGGGAAATATTTTTGAAATAGCGAAAGTTGCTGGATTTATGGCGGTTAAGAATACTGCATTTGTCATTCCCCATTGTCATCCAATTCCTGTAGAAGATTGCAAAATTAATTTTGAAATATCCGGTAATGAAATTATAATTGAAATTGAAGCTAAGACAAACTATAAAACCGGAATAGAGGTGGAAGTTATGTATGGAGCTAGTGTTATAGCAGTTACTATTTATGACCTTTTGAAACCTATAGATAAGAAAATCGAGATCACTTCCACAAAACTTTTATTTAAAACAGGCGGAAAATCTGATATCGGGAATGCATAATTTTTTATTTTATCCCTTTGCGTCTCTGCGCCTTTGCGAAAAACATGTTTAATCTGTTACTCCACTATAAGTTTGCGCTGATCCAATATTGAACCGTCGCTTATTTGAATCATATAAATGCCTGATTTCAATCCTTTGATATCAATGATTGTTGCATTTTGTTTCTCAAAAAGTATTTGCCCTAATTGAGAAAAAAGCACTATTTTGTAATCTTTAAGTCTGGTTCTAATTGTTACAGTCTCAGTTGCAGGATTAGGAAAGATATCGAAATAATTAAAAAGAGAGGATGTTTGATCAGGACTGTGAGCGCTTAAATATGTGCAGTTCGAGTCAATTGGCAGTTGATTTGCAAAAAGAACAACATCCGGTATTTGCGATAGCAATAAATCTACTGAACTGTGCGGATCAGGATTGGTAAGGTCTCTTGCCCATACATAAGCCACGTCTGCAGTAAAACAATTATTGACAGTTATATTTCCTAATGAAATTGATGAAACACCACGTCTGTCATATGGTGTGTTTCCTTCAGTAATTTCTGTCCAGTTGGAGTATTCCGGAAAGGCAAAATTACAGGTATCTGTTGAGCTGGGATCATAACCGTTACCATGATGTACCAGATGAGAACTGTCTTTCCAGCATGACTTCATGTAGTTATAATATTCCGTTCCCAATGCAGGATCTCCCATAACTCCTCCTGAATTATTGAAGGTCATAAAAGATTTCATTGTGTGGGTTAAAAACAAAACGCCTAATGCGGGAGGGTAGGTACCATATCCATTAATACTGTCATATACACTATATTCGTCATTACTATCACCATTATATGCGAAATAGATATTTTGAGTTGTATCGCAACCAATAAAATCATCAAAAGAATTTCCGATATCAATATCTGTATTAATACCCCAGATAACATTATGATATGTGTTAGGGGAATAGTTTATAATGTCAAAATGCATAAAAAAAGTATTATTTATAACTCCAGTATCTTGAAAAGCAAAAGCCATTACGTGTATTTCCAGCTCCATTGGTGGTGAATGCAATGATGTATCAATTGTGGCTTTATCATTTAAAATGTAATATATTGCCTGATCCCCTATTATATATGGATAATCGCCGTTTTGCGGATCATAGATTCCATTGCTGTTGTAATCTGTAAATGGAGCCAGTATTCCTGCCTCACCATTTGATGTATTTCCGTTTCCCGGCCAGTTCTCTATAACTTCAGGCATTGTATATACGACATCATTCCAGTGAATTGCATGATAATCTATATCGGTTTTTAAAACTTTCCACACTCTATTGTACTTTACATAGAATATTGAATCGTAAGTGGTTGCATAAGGGCCAGGCGTAAAGCAATTTCCCTGTGAATAAAATCTATCAGCTGAAACATGCAGTTCATTTAGATCATCATATCCTCCAATCCAGAAGTTTCCGGCAAAAATGGATGATATCCCTGAGCCCTGTGGTATTTCAGCTTTTGCCTTGCCCATTAAATCCCAAAAAATAGAATTACTGGCACTGATACGAACATTCCAGTTATTGATGTTCAGAGAATCATAGCCGAAAGAAGTAAAATATTGTGCAAAAATTAATTGACTAAATAAAGCCAATAATAGAGAAAAATATATTTTTTTCATGGAGCAAAGTTTTAATAATAATAAATTTCTGCAATTTTTATTGCAAAAAAAAAAAACAATTTACTAATGGTGCAACTTAATTTACAAACGGTATGGATAATAATTAAAAAAAAACACACATTTGAATAAAATTATCTTACCAGCGTAACTTTTTTACTAAGTTTTTCGGTTGGTGTCGAAATCTCAAAGAGATACATACCACTATCAAATTTCTTCAGATCAATAAATAGTTTATTGTTTTCGATTAAAGAAGACTTGTACTTCATCATCTTTCCGTATATATCATAAATTTTTATAACACATTCATTATAATTCTGATCACCCAGATATACTGTTACAAAGTTATCGGAAGGATTCGGATAAATACTTATTTCGGAAGGATGAGATTTTTCCTGAACACTTTCATGATTATTAATATTTATCGGGATTACTTTCATTACAGGCCCCATAGATTTGGTGGAATTGCATAGTTTTGTATCAAAGGCAAAACTTGTATTTAAGCCTAACGAATTGCATGAATTCCATGTTCCGTTATAAATAAAAGCTGTATTTCCTCCGGCATCAATTCTGTCATGAGCCATAAATATGGCAAAAGTATCCAGAGGACTAAGATAAGATATTTCGTATCCGATAAAGAAATTTCCATCAGTCTGAATCGGAGCGCTGAATGCCAGATAATTATATGCATTAACCGTAAAATCACCTATTAACACACTAACAGATTCAAGCTCAGTACCAGGCTGACTGTTTCCGTTCCATACTTTTACCGTAATATATGAACTTCCTGACATGTTGTTTGCTTTAGCACATGGTATATATACTCCATGGATGTACTGGTTTGTCATGTTGGAATATTTTTCTGCAAATTTTGTCCAGCCGTATTCATTGTGTCCGCTCCAGTATCCCCATTTGCCTGAACCAAATGTATAATAGGTTAAAGGAGATGTGGCAATATTGTTATATTCATCACATACAGGGGTTGTTCCTCCATTAGGATCATAACCATCAAGTGTTGTTACATTTGAACTTGCAGGATCGAGCCAGTATTTTAATTGTTTGGAAGAAGTTGAGTAATAATCCCATGATAAGGTAAGTTTTGCATAATAGTCGTTAACAGAATTCCCGCATGCAGCCTGACCGCCCGTAAGATCACCAACAATGTGGTGATTTTGATCAAATAACGGAGAACCTGACGAACCTCCTTCGGTTGTGCCCAGATCCCATTCTGCAATTCTCCAATGTGCATTATCGCCATACTGACCGCTGTTATAATCTCCGGTTATCAAAGCATCATTTTCTTTGGATATTTTTTTTACATCACCGCTTGGGTGATGAATTCCGGTTGCACTGGATGCTGCAGATGAACTTTTATTCCATCCGGCATAATATGGAGAATATGAAGCAGGAGGTGTGCTGCTCATTTCAACAAGGCAGAAATCAAGATTCTGTACATCGGTGGCTGCCGTAGTAGCCCTTAAAGTACTACCAGAAATGGTCTGTGCAATACTTCCGTCAGGACCATTGCAACTCGGACTTTCATAATTAAAATAGAAAACCCATGTATTATAGGGTTCCCCTGTACAGTGGTGAGCGGTAAGAAAATAAGGAGTTCCATTATTATTTGTATTGTTGATCAGAGCACCGGAGCAAAGATAAGCTCCGTTCATTATAATTCTGCAAACAGCATGTTTGTCGGTTTGCCATGCACTTCCTTCCGGACAATTAATATCAACATTACAGCTTCCGCTCTGGCCATAACTGCCATCTTTGTTTGATCTGAAAATTCCGCGGTAATCATGGGATATCTGGTTTATATGAAATTCACCGGAAAATTCAACATTGTATGGTTCATAATATTCAATAATTATATGGTCTCCGGGAACAGGAGACACCGCCAATACTTTTGATTCTGAATTATTAAACGAAGTAAATGCCCCTAAAATATAAGATTTATCAACATTGTAAACAAAGAAAGAAGCTTTTTCAGGAATATAGAAATGATCAAAAATAAAATTAAGCGAAAAAGCACCTGTTGATTTCAATGCAACTCTCCAAATTTTGTCTCCGTTTGGTAATATTGTCCATTGTCCGTTATTGGCAGCCGAAATATCTATTGGAAAAGATTTTGCAAAACGATATGGAGTAGCTTTGGTTATAATATTAATATTATCTTCTTCAATCATTGCCTGAACATCGAATGCAGGCATTACAATTGGGATAATTTCAGATTTTAATTCATATATTATGCTTGGGGGTGTTCCACCTGAACTGATTTGCGAATATGCAGAAAGTGCTATAAACAAACAGGTAGTTATAAGTAATATGCCTTTGTAAATTTTTTTCATGGTTAAAGTGACTTAGGTTTTATTGAAATATAAAATTACAACTTTTTTTGTTTTATAAAATTACTAATTAAAATTATTGTCGAGTTATCCTTTTTATATATTTTTAGAATTACTGTTTGTAAAAAATTGTTTTGTGTCATTTGCAGGATATTATATTAGAGTACATGGAGTTTATGCATTAGCAGTAACAGTGATGTTATTAATGTTTTCCTGTTCAGGATGGAGACATAATGCTGATTTCAACAAAAGTGAGTTAAAAACCATAAGAAAAATGAATACGGCCAGAATTGCTTATTATATGGGACCGCGATCCAGAGAGATAATAAGATTATGTAACCTGGTAAGAAATAACAAACCTTTATATTTCAAGTATGTAAAATCAAGATATGGAGAAGAATATGTAAATACAAGTTATGAAACAGCATCAGTTGGGAAGAAACAAAAACCAATTTTAAGGCCTTCATTTGGTTTATGGTTATCTGCTAAGTCACACGCGGTTTTTTCAGGAATGATTGCCTATGAAGGACATGGAGGTTTTGAGTTCAGGGTTTTTCTGTTCGGTAATTTGAATTGCATTTTTACTACATTTGGCGAAAATTGTTATTATGGTAGAATGAATCCAGCTGAAGCCATGAAAGAATGGATGAATAGCGCCGGTCACAGAGGCAATATTCTGCAGTCGGATTTTTGTCGGACAGGAGTGGCAGGAGGATTTCATTTTGAATATGGTTATAACAGGGTTCAGATATTTTCGGGACCCAAATTAATAGATTTATTCAGGCTTAAAAAGCTTAAATAATTTTATAAAAATTAATCAGGATTTGTAAAAATTGTTTTATTTTAGCATGAAAAATAAATAATACATTTCATATTATGAAGTTAAAATTATTGCTTTTATTATCATTATTAATTGTCGGATTATTTAATAATATCGACTGTATTGGACAAGATCCATTGGAAACTCAGCTAATAATTTCAAGAACTCAGCTTAGAGACATGACAAATATTTCTTCTCCTGAAGATAAAGGAATGTTGATTTATAAGGTTAATGAATCTAAAACTTATTTAGATGATAATCAGATTAAAATAGTAAGCAATTCATTTTTAAAATTTGTATATAAAAATAAAATTGTTCCATTATATGATGGTTTTGTTTCAGTAGGAAATATTGATTTTCGATCATATGTAGATAATGATTATCAAAAAGACGGATATTTGCTGTTAGGCCAACCATTTGACACTCTTGAAGCGATTAGTGATACTCAGATAGTTTCGGGTGAATTAAATATTGATAATGGGTATTTACTTAAAAGCGTTGAAACTACTTATGTTGAAGATATTTATACCGGAGAATTAATGGAAATGATTCGTGATAATAAAGATATATTGAGTGATGTGTTTTATGGATTTGGGTTTTTGGAGAAATGGTCTTTTTATCCTGAAACTGGTAAATTCTTTAAAAATATCTCGTATATAAACCTGATTAATTATTCGATTCGCTATGACGATTATTATGGAGAAACAGGTTTGACAGTGTTGAGAGTTTTAGGTGATGGTTTTATTAAAATGCCTGTTTTTGATAAACCAATAATGCCAACAAAAATAGAAAACGGTAAAATATTTACCGATAAAAATTTATTAGCTGACAGCCTTGTATATGACGTCAGGATATCATTTATTGATCCGGGTATAGATGATTATGGACCAACTTCTGATTACCCGGAGATAAATAATAATTTGCTTCAGAATGATAAATTTTTATTAATATCAAATATTTTTAAAGCCTTAAAAGAAGGTAAAATAAAAGCATATAATGTGTCAAACGGAAAAATTGATCGCTCACATTTTCTTGCTTATAATGAAGTAATTAATTCTTTAAATTTCACAACCAGAACAGTAAAAGTTTTTGATAATGAGAAAATGAAAAAATATCAGAAAATAGATATTCAACCACATACAGTTGATATTTATAAACTCGATGAATGGGGTAATACTGTTTATGATTATAATGATATTGAGGAATTTGTTCCCGTTGTGATTGATAAAATTACAGAATATGATACTGTCTGGGTTACTGAAACAAAATATTTAAAAATAGTACATGTACGATGCGATACAATTATTAATTATAAATATGACGAATTTGGAGAGTATGTTTATGATGATAATTGGAATATTGTTGTTGAAAACAAGGTTGTTAAATATGATACAATCTATGACTTTAGTGATGAAATGATAAATGATATTTCGGCTACTGTGGATGAAACTTATTACCATAATAATCCTGACGACATAAACTTTATCCGTTTTTACGAAACATGGTATTTTGATCAGGATAACTTTAGTTTATTTAAAAAAGTAAATGGGATTTCTTTCTTGATAAAAAGAAACTGGCCTTTTTCTGAAGAAAATAGTAGTAAATATTCACTAAATCAGGCAATTGATGAATATCTGGTAAAAGACAATATATATTTTGAGTTAAACCAATAAATAATAACTTGTTATATGAAATCAATAATTTTCGTTATTTCAATATTCTATTCAATAATTTTCATTGGACAGGAAAATGTAAATGGAAAAATATTCATTAACTATTCTTTGTGTCTGAATTCAGAAAATTCAGTAATTTTTCCTTCAGTAAACAACAGAGAGATTGATGTTCCACTAAGTTATAATTCATTTATTGATAATAAAATGATGAATACTATAATAGATGGATTTATCAGCAATATTAAATCAAATAAAAATCTGGAAAATAAAATATGGGATATTCCAAATGCTACATTAAATGGATTATCACTAAGATTTGATCAGGTGGCAGACATATATTCTCCAAAAATTTCAGAATTTTATGTTATTGATCATAACTGGTTTGAACCAAAATCAGCTATGAAAGTAAATTTTGATGCAAAAAACAATTCTGTTTTATTTGACAAAAATGTTTTCATGAAATTTGATAATGAGAAGAGTGATTGGATTTTATATAAACCGGTTTATGAAAAATCAGGAAATTTTTTGACATTAAAATCTGATCCTGCTAAATCGATAGGAATGTTAAAGGAATTAGCTGCATCAGTTGATTTTTTTGAATCATGGGAAATCGATGTGACAAAGGGAACCTTTATTAAGGAGGTTTTTAATCTGGGTATTAGTATCTGGGGCGAAAACCATGGTAATGAACATGAACTGTTGCCTGTATTCAATTTCAAAACAAATCCATATTTAAAAGAGACATATACTAACAGCATTCAGAACGAATACAAAACAAAGGATCTCAACATTATTTCTGACAGTTTGTTTTATTATACTATGCTGTGTTATAATTCAAAAAGAAATAATCAGAATTATTTAAGCATATTAAGTAGTAGTTTTGATAATGATAATTGTTATTATTACATTGAGCCAATTAAAAGATTTTATTTGATAGATTTAGCATTTCAGTGTATAAAAAATAAGACAGCAAAAGCTTATTTTGTTAATGGAACGATTGATTTTAAAAATGAACTGGATATAAAAGGTATTGCAGACAAACTGCTTAGGACTGATACTGTTATGATCGAAGATATTAATACATATGAATTATTGGAGAGAGTTGTTTCATCTGAAAGAAATATTTCAGATATTGTAGCTTTTGGGTTTAACGAATCCTGGTATTTTGATAAAGAATCTTTTGGCATTTTCAAAAAAGTGGATGGAATTTTTCTGATTTTCAGAGAATTCGGATCTTATAATTATGAAACATCAGAGGTTAAAAACAATTACAGACCTAAGATATATATTGATTTTAATTAAGAGATATTATTAATCAATAGGGTATGGGATGTGTTCAAATGGAATATTGATAACATCGGCAAATTCTTCGCCAACATCCTGCATATCTTCATCATCGTCAGCATAATACCATCTAATAATCACTTCATGACCGGATTCTTTTAATTTTTCCAGTTTTAAAAATATGGTAAAAAGAAATTTTGAAGATGCAGTATTCAGATAATCAAGTTTTAAATCGAGAATTGTTTTAGGATTTGGATTTTCACTGTATTTATTAAGCCAATCAATAACAGGTGAATAAAATGAATTTACATCTTCAGGCAAAGATTTTCCGGAAATTTCGAAAAGATTGTTTTCAGCATCCAGAATAATATTCGGAGTGTCTTGAGTTGCAGCAATTTTTATTATTTCCATAGTATTTATTTTGTAACCTTTAATTTATTAATAAAAAAGCTAATATTTGTATCAATATCAATAAATTCATATTCAATTTTGTTTTCTGATTTTCTTGCCATATCCACAAAACCTAGACCTGCACACCTTTTTTTGATAGTCTGCCATTTGCAAGTATTTCTTTATAAAACTCTCTCAGTTCCTCACCTTCAAGAGTGTTGGTTTTGTTAATCAGAATTTCTAAATTTTCAATGTTCTGATTCTTGATTATATTGCATGAAACAATGTGATAGTGCTTAAGATCATGCCATAAGGCCAATGCACCTTTTCCTGCTTTGAAATTTGTTCCATTGTAATTATAATCTCCATGATTATAAATATTTTGAAGTAATTCTACTAAAGCATTGAAAACTTTTTTGTGAACCGAATTTTTTTCTCCACTGGCTTCAAGTTTTTTTTCAACCAAAAGATTAAATCCCAAAATAATCTGATGAGTAATTTCTCCCTCATAAATAAGAAGTATATTACTGTTGTTTACGTTCTTATAGAGCTTCTCGAGTTGATTTAAAAAAGGCTTTATTATCAATATTTCCTTGCTCATTTATGAAGAATAAATTTTTTATAAATATATT
>JBDRPR010000502.1:0-6302 GCA_043826845.1 Bacteroidota bacterium | reverse complement strand
GACCAAAGCTACTAAGCAAATAGTCAGTGTATAAATCTAATAATCCTTGCATATAGCAAAGCTATATTGCTGTCAAAGAACGTTTATATAGAATTTTATTTTTTAATCAACAGTCATTTGTTAATTTTGCGTAACATCAGTTAATAACAATTACTATGAACGAAGAAAACAAGAGCCCAAGAGTAACATATATCTGTGGTCTGTTTTCATAAATTTATCTTAGCATTAATATTGTGTTAGTTATTATAATTCACAAAAATATCATATATTTGTGCCCAATATTCGACCTGGTTGTTTGACTTATTATGCAGCCTTTTTTGTAATGTGAATTGGCATATTTTTATGATGAAAGGATATCAGCCAAAAGTGAACCGATGCAAAAAATACAAAATCATCTAGAGCCTTTGCTTCTTTGCAGTAAGAAAAAAATATGGAAAGAAGAAGGAGTATCTAGCCACTTTCTTCCTTTGTTTAACATCCCCATCTTTTTACTTTTTTTCCTTACATCAATCTCCTTTTGTTTTGGGCAGGACTTGTCATATGTGATATATAACCAAAGCCATGGAATATCTCATAATCATATTTATTCTTTATTGCAAGATTCAAAGGGGTTTATATGGTTTGCAACTGAAACAGGAGTTAGTCGTTTTGATGGTGTTTCATTTACAAACTATTTTGCCAACGATGGGTTAACTGATAATGAAATTCTTGAAATTCATGAAGGAGATGATGGTAAAATATGGTTTATGAGTTATTCACCTGGCATATGCTATTATAAAAACGGGAAAATATACAATAGCAAAAACGATTCTGTTCTATCTCAGATTAAATTTGAAGTATTTGTAAATAGAATGTGTAATGCAGCACAAGGGAATCTTTATATGCTTACGGAAAAAGGACAATTATTTTTATTATCGGAGAAAGAATTAAAGTTAGTTAACACTGGTCTCCTTGATGCAACAATTACTTTTGTATGGAAGGATGCAAATGACTCAGTATGGCTTCTGGCACCAGATTATTATTTCAATATTGCCAGCGGCGTAAAGTTTAATAGCAAATACTCTGTTTCTCAGAAAAAATCTGTTGCAATTGTATTAAAAAATGGAGCTCTGATAAAAGAGTCAGAAAAAGGAGTCGTACTGTTTGATGGTTATATCGAAAAATTAATCATTCCGTTTGACAGTGTAAAATCAAGCATAAATTTTATCTATGCCGATCGGAATGAAAACTTATGGCTGATGCTTAGCCGTGGAGTTATGTATTTTGAAAAATCTGAAAGCGGATGGGAAAAGAGGGAGCTATTTCTACAGGACTATGTGATTAACAGAATTGTCCAAGACAGAGAAGGCGGAATGTGGTTTGGTACAGCAGATATGGGAGTATTGTACTCATCATCTCAACAAGTGTTTTCATATTTTAGGAAAACCGATCATTCTGAAGAAGAAGCATATTGTATTACCAGAGATAAAACTGGAAATATGTGGTTTGGACTTGGAGGAAACAAAATTGGAATTATAGGTAATGGAGTTCAGAAAGTTATATCACTAAATCCATATGAGACAGAATCGCCAATAAGAATTATGGATATATTATCAAGAGATGACGGCAGTATATGGATTGGTGGTGACGATGGAGTGTATAGGATCGAAGATGTAAAATCAGAAACCATATTGCAAGTTTATACTTCAACATGCAAAAAAATTATTGATAACGGCAGCTATGTTATAGGTGGATTTTCTGGAGATGTTGTTGAATTGGAAGGGAATTATTCCCGGCTATTATTAAATAAGGAGAATGTTTTTAATAATAGGTGTAGAGAAATATTCGATCAGCGAACTCATGCAGTTGCTATTATAAATGATTCTATGATTCTTGTTGGAACAAATAGCGGTTTAAAATTGATTTATGGAAAGGAAATAGTCCTTTTTCCAGAGAAAAATCCTGTTGTTAATCGTATTACTGATATTAAGGTTGCAAATGACGGTTCAATATGGTTTTCCACCTTTGGATGGGGAGTCGGGGTGATTAGAGGTGAAAATGTTACTGAAATCAGACAAAAAAATGGACTATTAAGCGATATCTGCAAATCAATTTATATCGATAAAAACAACTATATATGGGTTGCCACCAATATGGGTATTAACAGAGTGAAATTAGATGATAATAATAAATTGAATATATCTTCCTATACTACCCGTGATGGATTACCATCAAACGATATCAATGCCGTATATGTTTGGTTAGATACAGTTTGGATTGCTTCTTCTGATGGAATAAGCAATTTTAATTACACTGTTCCTATACGACATAAAACTGCCCCACTTGTTTATCTTAAACGTATTGCTATTAATCAACATGATACAATCTTGACAAATAATTCAATATTTCCTTCCGATTCTAATAATATTACTTTTTATTTCACTGGAATTTCTTATCAGAGTTTCGGGCAAATTTCATACATATATCGCCTTTTAGGAATTGAATCAGAATGGAATACAACCACATCACATCTGGTGCATTATTCCATGCTTCCTGCTGGGGATTATTTGTTTGAAGTTTTTGCAGTTTCTGCTGATGGTTTGAAAAGTGAATTTCCGGAGACATTTTATTTTACCATCAAACCGCATTTTTTGTTCAGTAAACCAGTTATTATTGCTGAATTTATCATATTGTTTCTTATACTGGTATCAATAGTGTATTTTGTGTCATCTATAACCAAGGCAAAAGAAAAACGCAAAACGAAATTAGCAGTACAATTTGCAGAATCGGAAATGAAAGCACTACGGGCACAAATGAACCCACATTTTATTTTCAATTCCATTAATACTTTGCAGGGATATATTATTGACAGCGATAAAAAAGCCGCTTACGAATATCTTGAAAAATTCGGTTCTCTGATGCGCAATATACTTGAGCAATCAGCAGAAAAATGGATATCTCTGCAAGATGAAATTGATACATTAAATATTTACATTACTCTTGAATCAAACCGCTTTGATAATAAGTTTGACTATTCTATTTCGGTAGACGAAAACATCAACACAAACAAAGTATTAGTTCCACCAATGCTTCTACAGCCATACATTGAAAATGCTATCAAACATGGAATAATTCCGAAAAACGACAAAGGAAAAATAAAAGTATCTTTTAAATCCGATGGAAAAATTCTTGTTTGTTCGATTGAAGATAATGGTATAGGAAGAAAGAAATCTTATGAAATTAAATCGGGACATGAACGTAAATCCTTTGGGATGGATATAACTAAACAAAGAGTAGATTTGCTAAGCAAAATATTTTCTGATGAAAGGTATGAAGTGCTTATTCACGATTTGTACGATGAGCAAGGCATTAGCAAAGGAACATTGGTGGAAATTTATATTCCAGTAAATCTTATTTCATTACACAACCATGCATAAAACTATAATTATTGACGACGAAGCACAAGGCAGAAAAACACTAAAATGGCTTATAGATACGTACTGCCCTGAATTAGCAGTTGTGGGTATGGCATCTTCTGTCCCAGATGCAATAGTTATGATCGAAGAACTCAATCCCGTACTTATTTTTCTTGACATCGGACTTGGAGCAATGAATGGTTTTGATTTGCTTGAAAAAATAAAAACAAGAGATTTTGAAGTGGTGTTTGTTACAGCTTATCAGGATTATGCTATCAAAGCATTTGAATTTTCAGCACTTCATTATTTACTAAAACCCGTAAGTCCAGATAAGCTCAAAGAAGCAGTTTCAAGATTATTAAACAAGGAAAATATATCGGGTAATATTAAACAAATTGAAGCTCTTGTCGAAAACCTTCAAAAATACAATCATCCGACCACCATTGCAATTCCCACCAATAAGGGTCTTGAAATACTAAAGCTTGACGAAATTGTACGCTGCGAAGGGGAAGGAAATTATTCCAATATTTTTCTCTCAAACAGCAACAAAATATTAACTAGTAAAAATCTGAAAGAACTTGAAAACATGCTTGCTGGTAGCTGTTTTTTTCGTATTCATAGAAAACATATTGTAAATCTTAAACATGTAACAAAATATATTTCAGGTAGAGGTGGAAAATTACAAACCACAGATGGTGTAATTGTTGATGTTTCGCGTGATAAAAAAGAAAACCTACTAGAAAGATTGAAAATTTTATAATACATAACCGTGTAAACTATTCTTTTATAAACCTTGATATTTCAGTTCTGTCGTCGCTTGTAACTTTTATTATATATATTCCTTTTTCAAAACGATTTATATCAAGTATGGTTTTTTCCTGTAAAAGAGGTTTCTTCAATATCAATTTTCCCCTGATATCATAAATGGAAAGTATGGTTTTTTTGCAAGGAGATATTTGTTTGGTTTGTATATTCAGTTTATCTGAAGCAGGATTCGGAAATATTAAAAGCTTATCAGTCATTTTTTTTATTTCATAAATATCAGTTGTTATTTCACCATATTTAAGAATGATTCCAGTAAGGCCTACAATATACCCTGTATTAGAACTGGTAAAACAAATATCTGTCAAATCGTTTGCTGCTCCGGGATATTGAATTGTCCAGTTTGTCCCTCCATTGGTTGTAGTAAATAACTCACCATAACTACCGGCAATATAACCCGTATCTGCATCCATAAACCAAACAGAATACAACTTGCCTGCATAACCTGTAACCTGTGGGGTCCAAGTTGACCCACCGTTTTCAGTCTTTAAAATCTTTCCCTGGTCACCAACTGTATAACCGGTATTATCATCCGTAAAAAATACTGAATTTAATGAATAAAAAATACCAGAAGTCTGGCTTGTCCAGGTCGTACCTCCGTTGATGGTTTTTAATATTGTTCCGCTTTCTCCAACGGCATAACCTGTATTGACATCCGTAAAATAAACAAAATATAATATATTGGTGGTACCTGAAGTTTGGGCTGTCCAATTTGAACCTCCATTGATCGTTTTTAATATTATACCATTTTCACCCACAACAAAGCCAGTATCAGAATTGGTAAAATAGACGGAATATAAAGTACTGGTTGTTCCTGAAACCTGAGGTGCCCAGTTTGTTCCTCCGTTGATGGTTTTTAATATTTTTCCACCCATAGCAACCACATACCCCTCATTTGCATCGGTAAAAAAGACAGAATAAATTGAATATACTAATCCGGAACTCTGGCTTACCCATGTAGTTCCTGCATCTTCGGTTTTAAGTATAGTGCCGCTCCCGCCAACAACATAGCCTGTATTATCATCGGGAAAGCAGACCGCTCTGAAATCCTTCACTATCCCCGAGCTCTGATTCGTCCAATTTGCACCTGAGTCTATTGTTTTCATTATCAATCCAAATGAACCGACAGCATAACCGGTATCCGTTCCTGTAAAAAAGACAGAATTAAGATTGCCTGCAGATGCTGTCATCATAATGTTCCAGGTTGTCCCTCCATCTGTGGTTTTCAGAACCAATGTGCTTCCGCCTGCAATATAGCCTGTATCTGTGCTGGTGAAATAGATGGAGTTTAAAGTATATGAGGTTCCTGATGTCTGGCTTACCCAGTTTGTTCCCCCGTTTGTGGTTTTCAGAATGGTGCCGCTCAAACCCGATGCGTATCCGGTCATAGCATCAGTAAAATAAACAGATTTTAACATAGATGAGGTTCCAGTTGTCTGGCTTGTCCAGGTTGTTCCTCCATTTGTGGTTTTAAGAATTGTTCCGCTATTAGCTGCAATATATCCTGTGTCGGTATCGGTAAAATATACACCATTCAGATTAATCGATATTCCTGAACTCTGCAAGGTCCATGATGTCCCTCCCGTAGTGGTTTTCAGAATCAGTCCGCCGGTTCCGACAGCAAATCCGGTATCGGAGTTAATAAAATATGAGGCGTATAAAATATTCGAATACCCTGAATTCATGTTGGACCAGGTTGTCCCTCCGTCAGTGGTTTTTATAATGGTACCGCTTGTTCCAACTGCATAACCTGTATCTGCATCTGCAAAAGATGCAGAATATAAAGTTGCCGTGATCCCGGGGTTCAGACAAGTCCAGGATGCTCCTCCGTCAGAAGTTTTTACAATTGCCCCATTGCCACCAACCGCATAACCTGTATTTGAATCAGGGAATTTAACATTATATAGTCCATTACCCTGAGGCAGCGGATTCAGCCATGTCCACTGTGCATGTGTAATGTTCATGACAAATAATGCAATGATAAATAAGTATAATTGTTTCATAAATAAAAATTTATAATTTTTATAACTCAAAACATAACATATAAAAGTATATAAAAATATCACACATTAAAAAAAATAAACG
>JBDRPR010000501.1:0-7565 GCA_043826845.1 Bacteroidota bacterium | reverse complement strand
AGAATAAAGCATTAATAGATGTAAAAAACTCAATTCCTGTAAGTTCTGAAATATTTTTATTATTTACCTCAATTGTTCCAGTAAAATAACTTGCTTCACTTACCTGTATCTCAGCATCCATATTTGTATTAATTGAAGAGTTCCCAATCAAATATGCTTTAAAGTTAGTATCAGGTATGTAAACAATCGGCTGTACTACTGAACAATTAGAACTAAAAAATGATTGAGGGTCTATATTTGTCCAGTTCACAGTAGACCAATTGGGGTCATCCACCTCTATACAAAATAAGTTAGGGTTATAATTGGCATTAAAATTTATAAAATTTGAGTTATTGCCATTTTTTACCTTTAAACTGATTAATTGATTATTAGAACAATATAAATATGTAAGAGAAATATTATTGGTTAAGTCTAATCCACTTATGTAATTTAAGCCACAACTTAGACCAGTTAATAAAGTGTTATTACTTAAATCTAAAGTGTCTAATAAATTCATTGCACAATTTAATCCTGTAAGAGAAGTATTATTGCTTAAATCTAGTGTATCTATCTGATTATTTATAATATCCAAATATGAAAGAACAGTATTGTTGCTGACATCCAACGAACTTAATTGATTGCCCTCGCAATATAATTCAATTAAAGCAACATTGCTGCTTACATCTATTGTGTCAATCTGATTGTATAGACAATAAAGGTGTGTTAACAATGTATTATTGCTTAAATACAGAGTGTCTAATTGATTGTCAGAACAATTTAAAGAAGTTATATTAATAAAATACTCGATTCCTGTTAAGTCGGAAATATTTTTATTTGAAACAAAAATTTGTCCGTTGAAAGTTTCAGCTTCGCTTACTTGTATTTCACCATCGTAATTAGTGTCAATTACAGGAATATGATTTACCAATGCAGCTTTAAAATTAGCATCAGGTATATTTACTATTTGCGCATTGGCAAATAATACCAGTAATAGCGTTGTTGATAATAGGATAAGATTTTTCATTGTCTGATTTTTTAAGGAAAAATTAACTGAAATACAAATATACCTTAATAAGACAAATAAATTGTCATAATATTTGCTTTATTTTTTCATAGAACATCTAAACAACTAAACACCTAAACACCTAAACATCTAAACATCTAAACAATTAAACACCTAAACACCTACACAACTAAACAACTAAACACCTAAACATCTAAACAACTAAACAATTAAACAACAAAACACCTAAACATCTAAACAACTAAAAAACTTCGCTATTTAAAAATCGTTAATTATAATTGACTATATGCCTGTTCGTTTATTGTTTAACAATTTTCTTCACTCCTACACCATCTTCAGATATCACTTTTAGCAGGTAAGTACCACTTGGCAAAGCTGAGGTAGAAATAGAATACCTTGTGCCTGTTACGGTTGTTGTTAAAACTTCTTTTCCCAATAAATCCATTAATCTTATCTTGTAGTTTGAATCCTTTTGAAAAACTAAATCTATATGTTCAGAAAAGGGGTTGGGATATAACATGAAATTATTACCAATATAATCAGCAATATTAACTATATAACTATATACATCAGAAAATGTGCTACAGCCGTACTGATTTGTCACTTCAACCATATAATTACCAGTCCAAATTGGATTAATTACCGGGTTATTCTCTCCATTTATTATAGTATCATTGATATACCACTGAATATCATCTAAAGTATTGACGTATAAATTACCCCCAACAAATTCTATTACAGGAGAGGGAGGAGAAACCCAACATTCAATATTATTGAACACAAAATTGGTAATAATAGCAGGGTTGTAATCAAAATAAATTTCAGCTTGATTTAAAATTGTAGTGTTTGGAACTAATCCAGAATCAGGTAAAATACTGTATCTGACAAAACCATGACTTTCAATTTCATTTGCAGAACTGTCGGGCAACATAATACTATCAAATTCAAATTTAAGGATATAGTTATCTAATGTAGTTCTCACACAATGACTTGAAGCAATAAACTCAAAAGTTGATAAATCAAGATTCTGGTCTAAAGTATCAATTATTTCAACATCAATTGCTGTTGCATTTCCTGTATTTTGAAAACGGATTGTAAATGTTAATCTTTGATTATTAGAAATATGATGTTCTACAGAATATCCAATTGGGTCAACTCTTTTATCGTTCGGATCATAAGAGCAAGTAACTTCAACAAGCGTAGTGTCAATTGATGTGAAAGTAATCACTCCTCCAGTATCCAAAACATAAAGGTTGAGTACTTCTACAATGGTGTCATTCATTGATGTAGCTGCTGGCCAAGAAGTATAAGCATAAAATGTGTTTTCTTCAAAATAATCCAAAGAATCAAAATGCCAGAATACATATTCATTAATAATAGAATCTGGGGAAATCGGAGAATAATAAAAATCTGTCATTGTATCTAGTTTCAATACAATTATCCCTTTATCATGGTTGGTTCCAATATTTCGGTAATGCAACCAAAACATTCCATAATAGCCACAGATACCATGATCAAATATTAAATCGGTAGCAATATCGGTAATCAAAGTATCGGGGTAAAATCCAAAATCACAAGAGTCAACAATTTGTTGATTTATTGTAATATCAACATTGTAGTTTTGATTTGCGGTTGTAATTCCCCAGTAACTTATAGGAGTATAATCAACAGTATAATTGCCAACACTAACGGCTTGCCAATATTCTCCAAATTGGTTCGTGTATGAAGCCAGAGAGCCGGGAGAAATTTGAATATTTGAATTTAAAAAGCCTGACTCTAAGGTATCTCTAATTCCATTTTGATTTGCATCATAAAATATTTCACCTTTAATTTTGTATGAGCAATTCATATAATTTTTTATCCAGGCAACTTCATTAGGCTCATAAGTGCCAAATGCAATATCAGTTGATCCATCCATATCAAAATCGCCTGTAACAACGGGTCTTGGATCTATAGATGTATCTTCTGCTATAATTGGACTTGAAAATACGCCATTATCATTTTCCATCCAATACAATTTATTGTTATATATATAGATTATTTCTTTATCTGAATCATTATCAAGATCAGCAACATCTATATTTGCTAAATAGTAAGTCCAATCTTCAAAAATTATTGAACTATTAAAATTCTGATTGCCATCATTTTTTAACCAAACAATATTATAACCAGTATAAGGGATGACATCTATATCACCATCGTTATCAATATCAGAGACCTGTAACCCAAAGAAATTACTACCCGTACTATAAATCAGATGTATTGAATCAAACTGACATAAACCATTGTTTACTGCCCAATAAACTTCACCACCAGAGGTTGCAACAACTAAATCCATATCTAAATCATTGTCCATATCAACAGCCTCTATAAAATCATAATAATTATTTAAAGAAAGTGAATCTAATATCTGAGAAGTTGGAAAATTACCACTACCATTATTTAAAAATAAATATGTATTATTATAGTTAGATAGAACAATGTCTTTAAATCCATCTTGATTTATATCTGCAACACAAAAACTTCTAACAGAAGCAGTATCAATTGTAGCTGTATCCCATATTCCTGAATTATTTTTCAATATTCGTATCTGATTATCACCCCAATAAATATAATCCATATCATTATCATTATCAATATCTGATAATGAAGTTTTGACTGATGCTTCATAATCTATTAATGTATCTATTATTACTTGTTCGTTAGCAAAAACACCTCCACCCTGATTTTCATATAGAGCTAAAAATTTATCGTAAATAAATGTTGCTATAATATCCTTTTTTCCATCAAAATTATAATCTTCAGCATGTATTCGCATTGGGGAAAAACACCTGTTATTCAGCAATTTTGGACTAAGAAAAATATTTGAACCATTATTTTTATACCAATATATGCTACCTGAGTTTCTGCCTTCAATAATATCAACAAAACCATCATTATTAAAATCAGTAAAAAATATGTCAGTTGACATGGCATATTCCACGTTTGTATAATACATTTGATAAGGAAAAAAAGCAAAACCATTACTTCGTTGAATGTCAACATAACCACCGAGAATATCTGCTCCACAAACAAAGTCTAAATCACCATCATTATCAAAGTCATTAATATGAGACACATATCCATATGTTGGGTCAGTATCAATAAAATCTACTGTTCCAAAGTTACCTCCACCTAAGTTAGGTATATAAAGTGACATCCATATAAAAAACGATATTTCTTTAAGCCCATCATTATTAAAATCTATTATTTGTGGTATATTATTTACAGGGATGGCATTTTGCGTGGGGTATAAATTCAAATAAGAAAAAACCGCACTTCCGTTATTATGATAAAAATCAATTGCATAATCAATAAATGAAGTAACTACAAGGTCTTTAAATCCATCATTATCCATATCTTCAACTTGAATAGAATTGACTTGAGTTGCTGAAGAAGAAATTATTTGTTCTGATCCAAAATTCCCAAGTCCATCATTTGTAAACCATGAAATCTTTGATGAATTGAAAAAACCTGCAACAATATCGAAATCTCCGTCATTATCCAGATCGGCGGCTGTTCCAAAGCATAAATCATTTGAACTATACACCAAATGAAAATTTGTAAAATCATTTGTTCCCATATTTTGATACCATCCAACTCCCAAATTATTTCCAACTATTAGATCAGTATATCCATCAAGGTTGATGTCTCCTGTATCAATATTCATATGAGCAGGAATGCATATAATTTTCTGCATATCCAATGAGTCATTTCCAATATTTTCATAAAAAACCAATTTACTTCCGTTTAAAGTAGAAACAATAAGATCATTGTCATTATCTTGGTCATAATCAATAGGTATTATTTCGTATATTTCACCCATTGAGGGATTCAATACTTGTTTTTCGCCAAACTGACTAAATAACTGAGAACTTATAATCAAGAATAAGAAAATAAATAGAAATGATTTCATGGCAATTCACTTTAAAGTTTATAACTATAACGACAAACAAATATACAAAATAGTTGCCTGTATAATTTTATAATATTAAATTCATTTTTTTATAATCTTCTTCACCCCCACACTGTTGCTGAAAGAAATAGAAGTTTTTTCATAATAAGTATTAAAAATAAGAAAAATAATTATATTATTCTAATATGGTACAATATCTTAGCTATGTATTTCATTATTATTTATAGTATTAAAATTATCTAAGCAAAGTAATTGTTCCTTTTTTGTCTCTTTCAACATTATTATAGAATCTTGCTTTTACATAATAAGCATAAGTATCAATATTCTGTGGTTTACCTAAGTAAGTTCCATCCCAGCCTTGATTAATATCATCAGTATAAAAAATCTCTTGCCCCCATCTATTATATATTCTAAATTCGAGCAATTCTTTTATTCCCCAACCTCTTACATAAACAATATCATTATTCCCATCACCATTAGGAGTGAAGGCCATAGGCACATCTAATGTAAATTCATCTAATACTATAACTTCAATGCTAATGTAAGGATAAATACATCCAAGACTATCAGTAAAATTAAAAATATATTCCGTTGTATTTAATGGATTAACAGTAGGATTAAAACAATTAATACAGGAAATATTATAATCAGGTGACCAAAAAAAATCAAAAATATTTTCATTACTTGAAACTAATAGTGATACAGATTCTCCAACAATAATTGTTGTATCAAAATTATAAGATAAATATGGCGTATTCTGAACAATAATGTTAACCGTTGCACTATTTGTGCAATTATTTGCGTCTGTTATTGTAACATTATAACTAATTGAAGAATCAGGTATTGAAATTGGATTTGAGATTAAAAAATCATCTAAATATATTGATGGTGACCAGACATAAGATACTCCTCCATAAGCAAATAATTCTACCTGATCATTTATACAAATTAATGTATCGTTTGAAGTTGATATTTCAGGTGTTGAATTAATTGTTACAGGAATTGATGATTGATAGCTAAAACATCCATCAACATAAACATACAGTGTGTATATTCCGGAATTTAAATTGGTAAGATTTGTAATAATTGGCAATGAATCGGTTGAAGTATATCCCAAGGGGCCTGACCAATAAAAATCACTTGACGGATCTGCATCGCTGATTAAAAATAATGTATCAATATCACAAAGCGGACTATTAGAAAACAAGTTTGGATTTATTGCATCAAGGGAATCAAGAACTATAATATTTACAGGCACATGTTCACTATTACAAGCAGGATTATAAGAATATACATAATAAGTGAGACAGAATTAAATAAAGACTGAGTTGTCCATGTTGAATCTGTTTCAAACGGAGTGGTTGAAACGCTATCTAAAACCCAATTATAATTATTTGCTCCTGTTGCAGATAATGTGGAAGTTTGCCCTAAACAAATAGTATCATCATTTACAATTGGAGTATAAATATCAAACACTACAACTGAAATTGTATCAGAACTTGCCTGACAACCTATCAAATCTGTTGTTATAAGGGAATAGTCCCCGGAATTAAAAACAACAATACTGTCTCCTTCTATACCACCAGGAAACCATTCATAAACTTCCATACCTGAATTTGCTTGTAGAACAACGGAATCTTCTTCACAAAATATTGTAGGGCCTAATGCGGTTATGGTTGCAACCGGATTAAACACAACAACATTTACAGGTACATGTTCACTATTACAAGCAGGATTGATAGAAAACACATAATAAGTAACCGAATTAAATAAAGCCTGAGTCGTCCATGTTGAATCTGTTTCAAATGGAGAAATTGAGACACTATCTAACACCCAATTATAATTATTGGCTCCTGTTGCATATAAAGTGGAGGTTTGTCCTGAACAAATTGAATCATCAGTAACAACCGGAGTATATACATTAAACACCTCTACTGAAATTGTATCAGAAATTGCCTGACAACCCATTTCGTCTGTTGTTGTAAGGGAATAGTCACCAGAATTGTAAACGACAAGGCTATCGCTTCCTACACCTCCCGGGAACCATTCATAAAGTTCCATCCCTGAAATTGTCTGCAGAATAACAGAATCTCCTTCGCAAAATATTGTAGGACCTAAAGGCGTAATGTTTACATTTGGATCAGACACATTAACCTCAACACTTGCAAGAGTGGTTATACCACATGAAATAACCTGGCAAATAAATGTACCTTGATTTGTAATTATTTGACAAGTTGCATTTCCACTCAGAGGAGGTTGCCATTGGTAATTACTTCCACTATTTGTTGTCAAACAAATCATTGTGCTGTCTCCATAACAAATATCATCATTAGTTGAAGCAATAAGAAATGGTGTTACATATTGTTTAACCTCAACTGTTATAGAGGTAATAACACAGCTGTCTTGCATTGTAACAATACAAAAATAATATCCTGCAGTATTTACCTGAATACTTGAAAAATTTGTCGGTAACATATAGGGCATGATTAATTCCATTCGCAAAGTTGAGAAGAGCCGTGTCCTTTGTTTAAGCGTATATTAGATTTGAAAACAAGAGGAATTCATCATGACCATTGTTGCACATAACCCCTGTAAGTAACACATCCG
>JBDRPR010000500.1:0-2449 GCA_043826845.1 Bacteroidota bacterium | reverse complement strand
ATATTAATATCAATATTATCTTCAGTCTTTTTATTTAAAAACAGAAAATTGCAGATGAGAGTTTGCACTTATTCAATACTATTAATTATTGGATTTTATGGACTTATGTCTTTCTATTTTTTTAAATTAATAAATAATCTTGAGGTTGTCATACATTATTCATTTACATCTGTTTTGCCAATGATTGCTATAGTGTTTATATTTATGGCTTTGCGTGCAATTAAAAAAGATGAGAAATTAATAAAATCTGTTGACAGGTTGAGGTAGATATTCGTCATTTTAAAATGAGAAAAATTAAAGAATACTATAAAAATGTTAATTCGCTAAGAATTACCATTATATACGCAATATTTTGTTTTCTATTATGGTTTATCCTTTCAGATTTTTTTATTGAAAGCGTTATTCTGAACTCTAAATTAGTATATATAATATCTATATATAAAAACTGGGTTTTATATATTTTTTCAGTTGTATTAGTATTTTACCTGGTATCAAGGCAGTTTAAAAAATTTTCAGTTGCAGATAAAGCATTGAAGAAAAGTGAAGATTCTTATCAGATACTTGTTGAGAACTTAAGGGAGAATTACTTTTTTTTCAGACATAGCAGTACTCAGGAATTTGAAAATATTACTCCATCTATTAAAAATATTCTGGGTTTTTCACCAAAAGAATTCAAGGAAAACTATAAGAAATATCATGCTGAAAAATTAGTCGGAGATTATATTTCAAGACATGAAAAATTATTTTTAACTGGTTTGAAATTACCTCTCTACGAAGTAGAAATTCTGGACAGCAATAACATTAAACGAATCCTTGAAATAAAAGAAGTTCCTATAGTTGATGAAAATGGGAAAATAATTGCTGTAGAAGGCATAGCTCATGATATTACAGATTTTCGTAAAGTGGAAAATGACCTGATACAGAAAGAAAATAAATTTCAAATTTTATTTGAATCCACAAATGATTCGATATTAATATTAAAAGGCGAGAAAATCGTTGATTGTAATCACAAAGCTATAGAACTTTTTGGTTGTGATATTGATCAAATCATAATGCAGGTTCCATATTCATATAAGTTTTCTCCACCAATGCAACCAGATGGAAAAAGCTCTTTGGATAAAGGAAGAGAATATATAATTAATGCATTGAATAGAAATCAACAGTTTTTCGAGTGGAATCACATTAAGTTAAATGGGGAATCGTTTATTTCACAAACCAGTATGAGTTTTTTCCGGTTTAATAATGAAGATCATTTAATATTGATTATCCGGAACATTACAGATAACAAACTTAAGGAAAACGAACTTCTGGAAAAAGAAGATTACTACCGTTCAATCTATGAAAATTCCGTTGTCGGATTGTTCAGAACTTCAATTGCAGATGGTATTTTGTTGGATGGCAATAATGCATCAGCACAAATATTTGGATTTTCCAATATTAGTGAAGTAATCGAAAAGAAATTTCAGGTAAGTTCTTTATATTCTGAAAAAGAGAGAAATAATTTTATTGATATTCTGGAAAATGAAGGATCTGTTAATAACTATGAATTGTGCCTGAATCTTCCTAATGCTACTGAAAAATATGTTTCAATAAGCGCAGTTTTATATAAGGAAAAAGGATATATTGAAGGTAATATTATTGATGTGTCAATTAGAAAAAGAGCTGAATTAACTTTACAGGAAAATGAAAAAAAGTTTAGGGAAATTATAGATAACTCACGAGATATCTTATATAAATTAAATGCAATTTCTGGTGATTACGAATATATTAGCCCTTCTGTAAAAGATATTTTGGGATTTAGTTCTGATGAAATATTGAAAATGGATGTAGAACAATTAAAAAAACTACTACATCCTGACGATTTGGGGCTGGCATCAAATATTTTTGTAAAATTAGTAGCCAGCGTGCCTGTTAATAAAAACAGCTTTTCGATTGAATACAGAATGAAGCATAAAAATGGTGAATACAGATGGTTAAGTGATAATTATAAGATACTAAAGAATAAAAAGGGAGAAACTTACGCCATTATTGGAAATATTCTTGATATTACTGCAAGAAAAGAAGCACAATTAGCATTAAAAGAAAGCGAATTACGTTTCAGGAAGATGGCTGAAAACATCCAGAACGGTGTTACAATAAATGAAAATGGCAAAAACGTTTATATAAATGAACGATTAGTTGAAATAACAGGTTATTCTAAACTTGAATTACTATCATTTTCAGAATTTCAAATAGCTGCCCCTGAAGAAAAAAAGAGATTGCAAATGGTTTTAGCCGAATTGAAGAATTCTGGTGATATTATGGAAGAACTTGAATATTGGATAGTAAGAAAGGATGGAAACAGAAGATGTCTGTTAAACAGATATTCATATAATTATATGGAAGAAAGTATTCTGGTTAAATATATTATCAGTATTGATATTACTGATAGGAAGCTTATGGAAAATGC
>JBDRPR010000499.1:0-3016 GCA_043826845.1 Bacteroidota bacterium | reverse complement strand
AGTAATTAAAACGTATGGGAAGGAAAATTGGGACTATCCTGATCCAAGATGCCCATATTCACCAAAACCATTTAATGACATATACTCTAATTGATTATGAGGCTAGTATTTATACTAATCGTTTCGGAGCTTTTATTATTTAGTCCTATTGTCTTATCACAGAACATTGCTATAAGTGGGTGTATAATAGACAGTCTTACTCAGGATCCCTTGCCGTATTCTTCAATACGTTTTATTGACAACTCGACTCAAATATTAAAAATTGGAGGAATCAGCGATTCTATCGGATGTTTTTCAATTGAAATTAATGAGCCTGGAATATATGATTGTAGATTCAATTACCTTGGATATCAATCTAGGAATATTAGATTAAATATTGGGAAAAAGGATAAAAGTAAGAATTTAGGGATTATCAGGTTAAACCAAACAACAAATTCATTGCAGGAGGTTGAAGTTATTTCCCATAGTAAAAACATGATATCTGTTGACAGACAAATTTATTTTGTAGATAGCATGGATATTACAGAATCTCCAACGGCCATTGATTTAATGACTAGGGTACCTGAAATAAAGATCAACCCAGTCAATAATTCAATTTCAATAACAGGAAAAGAATCTACAATGGTAATGATAAACGGGATATATCGAAAAGACCAATTGATAACTCTGCAGTCAATTAACCCTGCAGACATTGAGAAAATTGAAATTATTACATCACCCGGGTCAGAATACGACTCAGAAATCGAAGGAGTAATAAATATAATCCTAAAATCAGAACCAAAAACAGGAATCTCGACATATACAGAGTTGCTGTACAGAACCATATGCAAATCCTTTGAACCTGTTGAAATGGTGCAATTTGGAGCTTCCAAAATAAGGATGTCAATAAATCTTTTTCCCTCAATAAAAAAGATACCAATAAGTTCGGAGTTTGTCAGAAAAGCTTTCGTAACAGATAATGCTGAAACAATTTTATCCTCTGTATTTGATAGTCACAAAAGAACTGATATGTCAAATGTTATCAATGGCAGCTTGGATTATTACATTAGTAAAAAGGATATAGTAAATTATTCAACGGAACAAGTTTTCAGCATTGAAAATCAGGAAAATACGCTCGAATATCAATTTTTGAAAACAGACACTATTATAAAGCAGCAATCAGATAATAAACACGAAACCAACTATTTCTTAAGCAATAATACGCTATTTTACAAACACATATTTGATACCGATCGACATGAAGTAAATGCAAACTATAATTTTCATTACATGATAGCCGGTTATTCTGACAGATATATTGATTCATGTCAGATTAATGATGATAACTTCAACATAAATAGAAGAAATATTGTTGAGAAAGGAAAAAAGATCTCAAATCATATAAAACTGGATTATAAACTCCCTGTATCAGATAAATCAGTATTCTATTTTGGGCTGTCTGGTTATAAACAAAGTTTTTATTCATTAATCGAAGACCAGGAATCAGAAGGAAAATATGATAATCTCCGGTCTTCAACTTATTCAGATATTTCATTTTCATTAAATAAACTTCAATTAAAGGCAGGAATGAAATATGAGTTGTACCGCACAAAATGTAAGGATGTTAGTTATGCTGCCAATTTGATTCTACCTTACGCGATATTGAATTATAGACACAACAGCATATTCTCGTTAAGAGCCTCATACAGAAGCACTGCATTTTATCCTTCTGCCTGGCAATTAGTTCCGTACGAGGTAAAATATGACCTGTATAATACTGTCAGGGGCAACCCATATCTTGTTCCTGAAACAAACAGAAAAGCTGAGCTTGCCTGCATAATAAGAAAGAAAAGCAATCATTTTTCCGCATTATTTTTTCACAGCAACTCTGTTAATTCCTTTGGTGTAATAAGGGAGATGATATCTGAGAAAGAATGTGTGAGGGAAATAGTAAATATAGACCGGCGAAGTGTTTTCGGTGTTGATCTGGTATCGTCGCTTAACCTTTTTGAAACCATAGATATTGAAGCGAGTTGCAAGGTATACAAGGATGAAATCCAACATGGTTCGTTGTCAGTTTCAGGTGAGTCATTCAGGGCTTCTGTTTTTGCAGGATTCTTCATTCCGGGGGACTATTATCTTGGTGTTGATTTTAGCGCTGCCGGGAAGATGCTCACGCTTCAGGGTTATGCTACAACTCCTCCCGGCATAAGCATGGCATTTGTGCAAAAACGTTTTTTCGACCGAAAAGCCTGCATTGCCCTGGGTTGTCTCAACCCCTTTAACACGGAGCGTTTTGACCAGTATATTACGGCGCCGGGCATGGAACTGCAGATTCGGGAGATGAGCTTTACGCGTTGCCTGTATATAAAGTGTTATTACAGTTTCAGGCGGGGGCGAGAAACGGCGCCAGGTGAGCGGGAGAGTTTGATGGAGAAGGATGTGAAGTGAGGCTGGTTTGCCTGTTTAGTTAGAAAGTTTGTCAAGTTGTCAAGTTGTCAAGTTCATCAAGTTGGAAAGACTGGGAAGACTACGAGTTATGGGGTGGTTTTGGAAAGCTGCCGGGTATTGGACATTCGCTTCGCTCATGCAGGGTTTCCACAAATGGACGCGAATGCTGCATGAATGGACACAAATGGAAGGTGTTTTTTGGGGAATAAATTGAGTTAAAAACTCAGGGCCATTAACCCCTCGTTAAAAACGAGGGGGATACGGGGTTATTGGGTGGTTTTGGATAGCTGCCGGTTATTGGACATTTGCTGCGCTTATGTTGGGTTTCCACAAATGGACACAAATGCTGCACACATGGACACAAATGGAAGGTTTTTTTTGGGGAATAAATTGAGTTAAAAACTCAGGGCCATTGACCCCTCGTTAAAAACGAGGGGGATACGGGGTTATGGGGTGGTTTTGGATTGCGGCCGGGTATTGGGCATTCGCTGCGCTTATGTCGGGTTTCCACAAATGGACTCAAATGCTGCACAAATGGACTCAAATGAAGAAGTTGGAATGTTTATCAAGTTGTCAAGTTATCAAG
>JBDRPR010000498.1:0-2254 GCA_043826845.1 Bacteroidota bacterium | reverse complement strand
CTGATATTTGTATAAAACTCATTAAGCATTTTTGTTAAATAAAATATACTATTTTTGTGAAGCAATATATCTTTAAAGGTAGCTGACATAAATATTCAGCAACTCATGACTGATTTTTTTAAAAAATTTTCAGATGATTTCAGTTTACCATTCACCAATCCTGTTTTAGTATTTACTCTGATTCTGATCATCATACTTCTTTCCCCTATTTTATTAAAGAGACTTAAGATACCCGGAATAATAGGGCTTATTATATCCGGAGTCCTTATCGGACCATTTGGTTTTAATCTTCTGGAGAAAAATTCTGCAGTTGATCTTTTCTCAACTATAGGACTTTTGTACATTATGTTTATTGCCGGACTGGATCTCGACATGAATGAATTTAAAGCCAGCAGACACAAAAGCATTTTATTTGGCTTTTTCACTTTCATTACTCCTGTTATAATTGGTTTCCCTGTATGCTTTTTTCTACTTGATTATAGTTTTGATGTGAGTTTTATGATAGCCAGCATGTTAGCCGCTCACACACTGATAGCCTATCCTATACTGAGTAAATTCGGAATTACAAAAAATAAAGCTGTTGCTGTAACCGTGGGAGGAACAATCATTACAGACACTACCGTACTTATTATTCTTGCCCTGATTATGGGAAACAGAAACGGAACTCTTGATCAAAGCTTTTGGGTAAGCCTTGGACTCTCTCTGTTAATTTTTTCTGTCATTCTGTTCATTATCATTCCAAGAATTGCCAAATGGTTTTTCAGGAAAATGGAAAGTGAAAAGCATGCTCATTACATTTTTGTTCTGGCTGTTGTGTTTTTTGCGGCATTTCTTGCTGAGGTTGCAGGACTGGAACCTATAATTGGTGCATTTTTAGCTGGACTTGCCATAAACAGGCTGATTCCTCCTTCTTCAGCTCTGATGAACCGAATTGAATTTATTGGAAACGCATTATTTATTCCGTTTTTTCTTATTTCGGTCGGTATGCTGGTCGATGTAAGTGTTATTATCAAAGGACCAATGGCTATAATTATTGCTATTACTCTTTCCTTTATTGCTTTACTGGGAAAATATCTGGCTGCATTATTTACACAATTGATTCTTGGCTATTCCAAGGCTCAGAGAAATTTGATTTTCGGATTAAGCAGCTCCCGCGCAGCTGCCACGTTGGCATTTATTCTGGTCGGTTATCAGGCTGGAATTCTTGATGAAAACATTCTTAATGGTACAATTATAATGATTTTAGTAACCTGTATTTTTGCTTCATTTCAAACTGAAAAAGCCGCAAAAGTTATTGCTTTAAATTCTCAGAATGAATTTGACACAATTTCTGGTTCTGAAATTTCCAGACATGAGCATATTTTATTACCGATTGCAAATATAGAGAATTTTGAAAAATTGCTTGAATTTGCACTTCTGCTTAAAAGCAAGACATCTATTCATCCTGTTTCTGTTCTATATGTTGTACCAAATGATCAGGATGCAGAAATGAATATTTTAAAATCACATAAAAAACTAAACAATTTTATCAATCAAGCATCTGCATCAGAGATAAACGTAAATGTAATCACTACCATTGATCATAATGCGGCTAGTGGCATATCAAGAACAGCAAAAGAAATTATGTCTGATATTATTATTATTGGCTGGCCTCAGCATTCAGGTATAATTTCCATTATCACAGGAGACAAAGCCGAAAGTATTATTTGCAATACTGATAAAACAGTATTTATTTGTAATCTGAGTATGCCACTCACCTCAGTTAAGAGAATGGTTGTCCTAGCTCCTCCACTATCCGAAAAAGAAATAGATTTTGAGCTATGGATACAAAAAATTTCAGCTATTTCAAAGGAATCCAGTCGGCCAGTAAGACTATACGCAAACAACCGATCTATTGAATTTATTGGTAATTATCTGAAAGTTAAACATATTAATTTTCCTATTGAATTCATTTATTTTAATCACTGGAATAATTTTCACCTTCTAACAAAAGATATACTGCAAACAGATTTATTGGTTTTTATTGCCGCAAGAAAAGGCTCTGTATCCTTTTACTCTCAGATGGAAAATATTCCATTAAGACTTGAAAAATTCTTTAAGGAAAACAGTAAAATTCTGGTATATACGAAGCAACATGACTTCAGATATAAAATTGAAGGTTATGAAGTCGATCACAGTACATTGAATACAAGTATTGAATCGGTTCAGAAAATAGGGAAAAACATAGGTAACATATTCAGAAAGAAAAAGGAAT
>JBDRPR010000497.1:0-6371 GCA_043826845.1 Bacteroidota bacterium | reverse complement strand
TGGAATTTATATTACATTTGAATCAACACTCCAAAAAAAATAATCATGAATAAAAATCCCAAAATTATGAAAGCAAAATTTTTTCTGATGATTGTAATGGTAGTACTTATAGCTGTTACAACCGGAGCGGTTATTATCAATCAGTATTCAACTGTATATAATCCGGATAAACTGGTTTTTGTGAAAGGAAGTTCCTATAGTGAGATATGGAAAAAAGTTGAAGAATTTGAGAAAAAAGGTCTCCCTCAATCTGCCCTTGAAATTGTAGAATCGATATATACACAGGCAAAATTGGATAAAAATTATGAACAGATTATAAAAGAAATAATCTATAAGCAAAAATATAAAGTAATGCTCGAAGAAGATGCATATCAGAAAATTGTTCTTGAACTGAAAGCAGAAATAGATTCATCTGAATTTCCACTAACGCCTATACTGAATTCTATGCTTGCTGATGTCTATTGGTCGTTTTATACAGTAAATAGATGGCAGTTTTATAACAGATCAGAAACTGTTGGTTTTAATCCTGAGGATATGAATACATGGGACCTCAAAAGAATTATTAATGCCTGCACCAATCAACATAAACTCGCATTAATGAATGCAGACAGTCTGAAACTGACAAATATTGATTTTTATGATGATATTCTGGTTGTTCAGCCAACGACCAGATCGTTCAGACCTACGTTGTACGATTTTATTGCACATAGAGCAGTAGATTTTTTTACAAATTCAGAAAATGAACTGACAAAGCCTGCAAACTCTTTTAAAATTGATAAGGAAGAGTATTTTATGCCTTACGATGAGTTTATTAAATTGGAAATTGATAGCAGTGATTCTCTTTCCCTTAAATATAATGCCTTGCTATTACTGCAAAAATTGGTGGAATTTCATTCTGCAGATTCACAACCTGATGCATTAATTGATGCAGATTTGAAACGGTTAAATATTGTTTATAATAATTCAATTCATCCGGAAAAAGATACTTTATTTATTAATGCACTTAGAAACCTTGAGGTAAAATTTGTTAAATTCCCTGTCTCTGCTGATGTATCACATAAAATTGCTGTTTTTTATGAAACTCAGGGATACAAATATCAACCACTTAATTCTGATGATTATAAATGGCAACTTAAAAAATCCCACGAATATGCTGCAAAAATAATAAAGAGACATCCCGATTCATTCGGAGCAATTAATTGTAAAGCATTACAGTCAAGGATTGAATACCAGAATCTGACCTTTAATGTTGAAAGCTTCAACTTGCCAAATAAGGAATTCCGATCATTTATTACTTATAAAAACACCGAAAAGATATATTTCAGAATAATTAAAATTGATTGGAAAAAGCAAAGGAATGAGATTTATGAAAAATATGGTGAGGATCTGATTAAATACTTTTTGAAATTAAAACCGGTTAATGAATTTTCAGAAAAAGTAAAAATTGATGGAGATTATCAAACACATACAACCGAAATAAAATTTCCACAACTCGAACTTGGACACTATCTTATTATTGCAAGTACAAATAAAGAATTTTCAAATGATTCAAATACTATCGCATATGGCTATACACAGATCACAAATATTGGTTATAATGAACGAAAAGATAAGATGAATGCATATGATGTTTATGTGTTTGACAGAGAGACAGGAAATCCATTAGAAGGTGTTGAAACAATATTATGGATGGAAAAATATGACTATGTTTTGCAAAGGTATAAACTCTCAAAATATAAAACCTTTTCTAGTGACAAAGATGGATACGTTCATGTTTCTGCAACCTCAGAATACGGAGTCAGTTATTATATAGAATTTGTAAATAAAGAAGACAGACTGTTTACTAATAATTCATTTTATCAGTACAATTATTATTCGTATGACCCCCCTGAAAAACTTACATACTTTTTTACTGACAGAGAAATTTACAGACCTGGCCAGACAATATATTTTAAAGGAATTATGCTTTCCAGAAATGGGGAAAATCATAAAATACTACCGGGTTTTTCAACAATAGTGTATTTTTATGATGTTAATTATCAGGTTATAGCGCAAACAACTCTCACTACTAATGAGTATGGCACTTTCAGCGGAACTTTTACTGCTCCTCAGGGAGTTTTAACCGGACAAATGCATATAAATGATTATTATGGAAGCAAATATTTTTCTGTTGAGGAATATAAAAGACCGCAGTTTGAAGTAAATTTCAAAAAAGTTGAAGGTAGTTATAAACTGGATCAGACCGTTAATGTTGCAGGAAATGCAAAGTCGTATGCAGGTGCAAATATTGATGGAGCTGACGTGAAATATGAAGTAAAACGAACTGCATATTTTCCATATAGATGGTCGTGGTGGTATTGGTGGTATCCTACATCTGATGAGACTGTTGTAACATACGGGACAACTAAAACCGATGAAAACGGAGATTTTAAAATAGAATTCCTTGCAAGCCCGGATTTAAGTATATCAAGAAAATGGAAGCCATCATTCACGTACTCAGTAACTGCTGATGTTACGGATATCAACGGGGAAACACACAGTTCTTCGCAATATGTGAATGTCGGATATTCTGCCCTGTTACTTAGCACAGATTGGGAAGAAAATGTAAACAAAAGTACATGTAAAAATATTGAAATTATATCAAACAATCTGAATGGCGAGTTTATTACTGCAGAAGGGACAATTACTATTTATAAAATTAAAGAAAATCAGAAGCTATTCAGAAAAAGATTATGGAGCGAACCTGATGTGAAACAAATAAATAAAGATGAGTACTATAATTTATTTCCTAATGATCTGTATGCTGATGAAGATAATATTACAAAATTGAAAAAAGACTCTAAAGTATATGAAAAAGCATTTAAAACAGAGAAATCAAAAAAGATTAGTATTCCTGAAATAGCCAAGTGGGAGCAGGGTAAATATTTAATTGAAGTAAAAAGCAAAGATGAATTTGGTGAAGATGTTAATTATGAGCAATATGTCACAATTTTTTCTCCTGCTGAATTCGAAGTTGCAGTGAATGACATAGCCTGGTTTTCAAAAATAAATAATAATTGTGAACCGGGAGAAACTGCAAGTTATATTGTTGGAAGTGCAGAGAAAGATGTGAAAGTTTTATTTGAAATTGAACATAAAGATAAAATAGTTAAAAAGGAGTGGATCACTCTTGATAACTCTCAGAAATTAATTGAAATTCCTATCGAAGAAAAACATAGGGGGAATCTTGCGGTTCATTTTGTATTTGTAAAACATGGCAGAAGCTACGAATATAATGATCTTATTACTGTACCGTACTCAAACAAAGAGTTGGATATCAAATTTGAAACCTTTAGGGATAAACTGAACCCCGGACAACAGGAAGAATGGAGAATTAAAATCAAAGGCCCGAATGGAGAAAAAGTCGCAGCAGAAATGCTTGCAACTTTATATGATGCGTCACTGGATGCTTTTAAAGCAAATAATTGGTATTTTGACATATATCAGACATATTACAATACATTAAACTGGTATTCATCGGGTGCCTATGCATCAAACACATCAGTTGTTCTTATAAATAATTATGCGAATTACAGCTATGAACAATATAGGCAATATGATAAGCTAAACTGGTTTGGATTTTATTATTCACCATATTATTATTCAGATTATAATTCATTCGGAGGTTATGGATATTATGATGGAGATTTGATGATGGATGCTTGTGAAGTAAAATCTGAACATTCTATGCGTGGAGCAGACTATGAAGATAGTAAAAAGGATGGATTCGCAAGAGAGGCTGCGGCTCCGCCTGCAATGGCCTACAATGCACAAACTGTTGCAAAATCAAGTGATGTTTCTGGATTAAAAGAGATGAATATACCTATGGGAGGATCATCAGGTGAAAGTAACGAACGTATTTTGGCTCCTGTAGAAATACGAAAAAATTTCAGTGAAACTGCTTTTTTCTTTCCTGAACTTGAAACCAATGAAGAAGGTGAGGTTGTGGTTAAGTTTACTGTTCCCGAATCGCTCACAAAATGGAAAATGATGGGTTTTGCACATACCAAGGATTTGAAATTTGGTTTTATTGATAATGAGTTGGTTACTCAGAAAGAATTAATGATAATCCCAAATGTGCCACGTTTTATTAGGGAAAATGATGAAATAACATTTTCAGCAAAAATTACAAATCTTTCTAAAACTGATCTGTCAGGCAAAGCTCAAATGAAATTGTTTGATGCATTAACTATGAAACCTGTCGAAGTTCAATTCAAAATGAAATCTCCGGAACAGACATTTAATGTCAAAGCCGGACAGAGTACCGTTGTTTTTTGGCATCTGAAAGTTCCTGAAGGTGTTCAGGCAGTTACATATAGATTTACTGCTCAGACAGCAAAATTTTCCGATGGTGAAGAGAATACAATTCCGGTTCTTACAAACAGAATGCTGGTCACTGAAAGTATGCCTTTGCCAATAAGAAGCAATCAGACTAAAACCTTTAAATTCGAAAAACTTTTAAAATCAAATTCCTCATCAACATTACAACACCATAAATTAACTCTTGAATTTACTGCAAATCCTGCGTGGTATGCTGTTCAGGCATTGCCTTACCTTATCGAATATCCATATGAATGTGCCGAACAGATATTCAGCAGGTATTATTCAAACAGTATTGCGTCACACATAGCAAATTCATCTCCCAAAATAAAAGCAGTTTTCGATTCATGGAAAAATACTCCTGAATCTAAAGCACTTCTTTCGAATCTGGAAAAAAATCAGGAGTTGAAATCGCTTCTTCTTGAAGAGACTCCATGGGTTCTTGATGCTCAGGATGAAAGCCAGAGAAAGAGAAGGGTAGGGTTATTGTTTGATTTGAATCATATGGCAAATAATATAGGAAGTGCATTTAAAAAGCTAGAAAAACTTCAATGTTCAAATGGTGGATTTGTCTGGTTTAAAGGTGGTCCTGATGACCGATATATTACTCAACATATAGTAACAGGCTTCGGTCATCTTGATAATCTTGGAGTTAAGGATATTCGAAGCGATTATAAAGTATGGAATATGGTTAGTAGAGGTGTTAATTATCTGGATAATGAAATCCGAAAAGATTATAACTGGATTAAAAAATATTATACAAAAGAAGAAATGGAAGAAGATCATATTAGCTATTATCAGATTCAGTATCTGTATGCAAGAAGTTATTTCAATGATATTCCAATTCAATCATCTTCAAAAGAAGCATTTGATTATTTTAAAGGTCAGGCAGCAGAATATTGGTTAGAAAAAGGAAATTACATGCAGGGAATGATTGCATTAGGCTTGAATCGCTTTGGAGATGAAAAAACACCTCCGGCAATTATGAAATCGTTGAAGGAACATGCTCTGATTTCTGAAGAAATGGGGATGTACTGGAAAGAAAATTCAGGTGGATATTATTGGTATCAGGCACCTATTGAAACTCATTCTTTATTGATCGAAGCATTTGATGAAGTTGCAAAAGACGGTAAAGCTGTGGATGATTTAAAAGTATGGCTGTTAAAACAAAAACAAACTCAGGATTGGAAAACAACCAAAGCCACAACTGAAGCAGTTTATGCATTGCTGATAAGAGGAACTGACTGGCTGGCAACTGAATCGGGTGTTGAAATATTTGTTGCAGATATGAAAATTGATCCGAAAAATATGCCTGATGTAAAAGTTGAAGCAGGGACAGGCTACTTTAAAACTTCCTGGAGCGGAAATGAGATTAAGCCTGAAATGGGTGAAGTAAAAGTGTTAAAAAAGGATGAAGGAGTTAGCTGGGGTGCTATGTACTGGCAATATTTTGAACAACTGGATAAAATAACTCCTCATGAAACACCTTTGAAGCTATACAAGCAATTGTTTAAACAGGAACAGGCTGCTTCGGGTAAAGTAATTAAACCTATAGATGATAATTCTAAACTGAAAGTTGGAGATAAAGTGATTGTTAGAATTGAACTTAAGGTTGATCGTCGCATGGAATATGTTCACATGAAAGATATGCGCGCTGCATGCTTTGAGCCTCTTAATGTTATTAGCCAGTACAAATATCAGGACGGACTGGGATATTATGAAAGTACAAGAGATGTCTCAACTAACTTTTTCTTCTCAAATCTGAATAAAGGTACTTATGTGTTTGAATATCCTTTGTGGGTAACGCATGAAGGTGATTTTTCAAACGGAATAACAACTATACAATGTATGTATGCACCTGAATTTACAAGCCACTCAGAAGGAATAAGGGTGAATGTTGAAGGAAAATAGTAAATTTGAAGTTGAAAGTTAAAAGTTCCAGCCCATTGGGTTTGGAACTTTTTTTTATTGGGATTTGAAGCTTGTGTTCAGGGATTGTATATCTGATTTTT
>JBDRPR010000496.1:0-15544 GCA_043826845.1 Bacteroidota bacterium | reverse complement strand
ACATTTTGTATTTCATCAAAATAAAAAGTTTTTTGTTCTCCAAATAATTCAATAAATACTTCGTAAAGTTGTTGAAAATTATCAATAGTAAATTTAGCTAACCGATCGTCTTCAAAATTAAAATAATAGTCTTTTTCCTTTTGTTTATTACGAATTTGATGTAACAGAACAGATTTTCCACATCGGCGAATACCCGAAATCACAAGCACTTCGTTACAATCAATTAACAATTGAGGAATTTTACGAACTACCCATTTTTCGCGAGTAATTTCTTGTTGATCAACAATTACTTGTTTTAACAGTTGCTTCATTTTAAAAGCAATATTAATAAATACAAAATTAACATTTCTTTCATTACAAACGAAAGATTATTAATTTATTTTTCAACATGAATGAAACATTTTTAAATCTTTTTGGAGATTAGTTCCCCTTCCCTCCGCCTATCAAAGTAGTAAGGCTGGCAGGTTGGGGTTCAGTTGTTTAGTTGTTTAGTTGTTTAATTGCTTAATTGTTTAGGCGTTTACTAATTGTTCAACTATTCTCTCAGCTGTTTTTCCATCCCACAATTCAGGTCTAACTGGTTTTCTGACAAAAGCCAGTGTTTTTTTGTATTCTTCTCTGATACGTTCAATGTTGTTTCCGACTAAAACAGAAGCACCACCATGTTCTACCAATGTAACCGGTCGTTCAGTATTCCATCTTAAAGTAAGGCATGGTGTTCCCAGCACAGTGCATTCTTCCTGAAGTCCGCCGCTATCGGTCAGAACAACACGGGCATGCATATTCAAGCGAAGCATAGAGTGATAACCCAACGGATGAAGAAGCACAAGGTTTTTATATTTAGTAAGAATATTTTGTAAACCAAAATCCGACAGATTTTTTTGAGTTCTTGGGTGCACAGGCCAATAAACAGGAATGTCCATTGAAACCTCTTTGGTAAGAAACTCAACTAAATGTGCTAAAATTTCCTTATCATCAACATTGGTTGGACGATGTAAAGTAACCAGAGCATAGTTATCATTTTCAGGTTCAGGAATAAATTTCCGATCTTCAAGGAGGTTATCTTTTATAATCTTTATCGGGTAAATATCTGATGCTTTTTTTCTTTCATATTCCAAAGTATCAATCATTATGTTCCCTACAAACCGGATTCTGTCTTTTGAGACTCCTTCTTTTTCCAGATTTGAATCTGAAATCCGATCGGGGGTGAAGAGAATATCTGAAAGACGATCAGCAACAAGCCGGTTTACTTCTTCGGGCATTGTTATATCTCCACTTCTAAGTCCAGCTTCTATATGAGCCAGCATTATATGTTCTTTTTTAGCGACAATTGCTCCTGCACATATTGCGTTTACATCTCCTACAACAACAACCAAGTCAGGCTTTTCACTGAGTACGACTTTTTCGAATTCAATCATGGTTTTTCCAACCTGCTCTGCATGAGAACCTGATCCGACTTCAAGATGAATATCTGCAGGAGGAATGTTAAGATCATCAAAAAACTTTTGTGACATTCTAATATCATAATGCTGACCTGTATGAACCAAAATATGATTAATTTTATTTTGAGATAGTTTATTATGCTGATTAATTGCCCTGATAAATGGAGCTATTTTCATAAAATTAGGACGAGCACCAACTATAGATATTATTTTCATTAAAGTTTGTGAAGTTGTAATATTTTTATCATGGTCAAAGTCTCTCAGCTTTTTCCTTTCACCTTCAGATTAATTGTTTATTTGAAAACTAAATAATTATATTTACAAATCCAGATCAATTGCTTTTTCGATCAGAAATTCTCTGATTTCTCTGACAGATATTTCAGGAACAAGAAACTCAACCTGTTCGGAGTAGTTTATGTCATTATGGTACCCTAATTGAGAACGAAAAAGTTTTTCTGAAAACATCTGATCATAAATTTCTATGGCTCTTTTTGAAATTTGATCAATTGAGTAAAAATCTCTGATGATAAAAAATAAATCTATATAATCTTTCCATTTTGACCTACGGCCAAGTGCATAAGCTTTCATTGCTGCAAGATACAACAGATCAGGCAATTTTATACTATCCCCAAACTTACATTTTGCATCGATGATGTAGGGATATTGAAAAAAAGTAAATTTAACATCAAGTATTGTCAGATTTATTTGTTCAGTAACTCTTCTAGTGACCAGAAAAGAATAATTAAATTCTTTTATCTTGTTTAATATATTTGTTGGATTTATAGTATTATATTTAAAAAGATCAAAATCAATTGATCTCCTATGTCCTATATGAAGCGCTATAGCTGTTCCTTCAACCATGTAAAATTCACGTTTGAATTTTTTAACCAATGGAAGCAGATCAAACTGATTTTTTGAAAGAATTTCTTTATGCATATTTTTTAAATACCTTATAAAAGAAATCGTAAATTTCAGGGTAATAATTTAATTTTTTTCTACCCTCAGCATTAAAAAAGATTTTTGATACTTTCTTTATTCCTAAAAGGCTGACCAGTTTTTTAACAGCCTCCATGTCTCCATAGTTTAAAATTGTTTCCACCAGAAATTCATCACTGATATCTTCTTTTTTATCTTCAGGAGTATACCAGAACAAATGACTGTTTTCACGAATAAATGCTTTTATTTCAGGGCTATTCATGATCGATATTCTGACTAAAATTACAAATTATTCTTTGTATTACCAAAAACACTAAAAGTATTATAAGTCCGCCTTCGCAAAGCGAAACAAGGTCAAAGGCTAAAGTACAAAAGGTAAAAGTTAAAGATTTATTTTCTTTCTGTTTTGGAGCAAATTGAGCCTAAAGTATTCTTGAGTTCAGTAGATTCATTGATTAGAATTTTACATTCTTGTCTGATATCTTCATTTTGTGAAGTGCCGTTAATTACTCTTAACCAATAATTTGATTCTCTCATTTCCTTTAATAAATTCATATATTTATTAGTAAAATCTGCTTCACTTGAGGCTTCTTGAGATTCTTCATAATTAGCGCCAGATGAAGTAGATGATTTTATAAGTTGTCTATTAATAATTAGATACTCTTCTGTGTTTGGTATCGAACGCAAAAAAATAATTATGTCTATTGCGAATTTTCGAAGTCTTTCAGACAAATTATTCATTAATAAACAGTTATTGTTTTCCTTCTTTACGCCTTCTACTTTAACCTTTTTACTTTAGCCTTGTTACTTATCTGTCAGCTTGTTCGCCTTCTCCTTCAGTTGATGGTTATATGGTACGGTAGAATCATCGGATAGATTTGTAATATTTCGAATTTAATTACTTACCATCAATTTTTAGACTTTTTGAACTATCACAAAAGTTGCTTTTTTTGCACAAAAAACTAAAAATTTCCGGCAATATTTTTTAATTTTAATTTATTGAATTAATGGCACTTAATTACTAAAAAACGGTACGACTGCCTACAGCTTCGCCCCGTCAGTCCCATTGAAAAAATGGTTGTAACGAGGCAAACGCGAAATTAATAAAAAGAAATTAGTGTTAAGCGTTTTTTTTACAAGTTATGAAATGACTATTGTTAATTATACTATTCTGTTGATGAAGAAAATAAATAGGAATAAAATTATAAATGAAATGCCATTGATTAGATTTTTTAATCAGCAATGATAATTTTATAAAAATACACTTCATATAATTATCATAAAGAAACTATTATGCATATTTTTGAGAGATTAGAATTTTAATTGCAGGCTAAGTCTAAATCCCAATGGTGAGACGTTATCATGATCAAGATATGAGAATCTCCAGATTATATCAAATCTGAGTAATCGGAAAATATTTTCAATACCCGCTCCTGCTTCAAGATATGGCTTTAACTGATTTAGTTTATTTGGGTTATCAAAAGTGTACATATTATCAAGTAAAGGCATTACCTCGACATTTTGATTTCGTGTTGTCCCAACAACTCCTTTTCCCCAAACTACTTCTCTCCATTTCAATCTTTTAAACAGCGGGATTTTATTAAGGAAAAAACCTTCAAAGTAGTGCGAATAAAACAGGCTTATATATGTATCACTCACAAATTCATAATAGTTCATCATATTAAATGAGTACTGATCAAATCCATAAGTCTGATTTCCCTCATGAATTTTCAGCAAAGGGAATGGCAAATCGCCCCAGATTCTGCCACCGTTGATTATGTATCGGGAATAACCAATAGGATAAGTATTAAACCAGTCTTCAATAATCACTTCCAGTTTTTGGTATGTAAAATCACTGTTGAAAACGTCTTTAAAACCATAAGTGCAATACACATCAATTATAGGGTAAGTAGTCCCCAGGCTAATTCTCTCGAATTCCCCCATAACAAATTTTTCTTTATAGGCGATGTGAGTCTGAAGCGTAATATCCGAAGTTATAATTGTATTCCACAAATAGTTTTTGTCGTCAATTGTAACATCGAAAACACCAGGTTGAGCCAGAGGGAACATTTTTCGTTGACTGAATGAAATAATATTTGCAATACCCGGGAAATATTCATGTTCGTAATCAAATTTTAATTCTTCTACCATAGATAATTTATCGTTTGGAATTCTACGAAGTACTGATGACATGATATTATCTTCACGGAAAGCATTGATACTCTGCCCCAATTGTTCCATATCGTTTTTATAAGCCAGACAGAAACCTCTACGTGGATTTTTATCATAAAGCCACAGAATATTTCCCCCGTATTTAAACCTGTTGTCTTTTGTGCCATAGGCTATGTATGCTTCGGGCATAATTTTCGTACTTACTTTATTGCTTGTACGACCTCCGAACCTAAATCGGTTACCTTCAACAGGATTAAAACTATAGGATGTAAAATACGGGCCAAGTTCGAAATTTCCCCATACATAATAATATGTAATAAAAGTTGAAATAATATCATAATAGGTTCTGAACGCCGGAAGATTTTTAATTGTATCTACCATATTATATATCTTCTTTTCTTTCTCCGTCAGCTCTTCGTGTCTCACCTCTTCCCAGAATTTATTATCTTTTTCACCGGCATCTTCCATAACGATAATATTATCAGGCTTATCAAAAAAAGAACCCTGAGGAGGCTGATTGACAATATGGTTTTTATAATTTGTGGTTTTATGACCGAAAAATCCCATGGCATTTTTAGGATCTTCTATCACATTGAAATCAACAACAATCATATCCTTGGTAAGCATCCAGGTTGTATCTGCAATTTCATCAAACTGCTGCATGATTTCAAGATTGTTTATAAAATTGAGATTTACAAACTTATCTATTCTCATTTCAATCTTTTTTATTGCAAATGATGTATCAGCTACCCAGAAATTTCCGTTGAAAACATATTCCTGATCATTCCTGGGTTGAAAAACCAAATGATAGCACCAATTCCCTTCAATTACCGCACTATCAACGAGAAAATACTTGTAAAACACACGACCGGTATTTGAAATAGGACTGATAAAACCTTTACCGAAAAGATCAATATAATTATCATAAATATTTATATTGATGTACATGTTTCCCATAAACTGGCGGATGCTTTCATTTTCAACTCCTGAAACTTTTGTTGCTTTAATAATTTCCCTCTCTGCAGGAGGAAACTTTCGTGTATAAAAATCTGATAAAGATTCTATAAAAAATACAGGCAGATATGGTTTCCCATTAACAATCGAAGTGTCAACATAGTCAAAAATAAAATTGAAGGGTTTCAATAATCGTCTGTCTTTGAATTTATCAGAAATGTTATTTATATCAAATTGGATTTTTGTATATGCCTCGTATTGAAAAGATTCAAGTTTCGCATAATTATTTTGTTTTTTGTTGTCAATTATTTTTTTTAACAGATTAATTGCAGGATCATTATCCTTGTCTCTTTTTTTTGCAGCAACTACTACCTCATTCAATTCGAGTGATGAAGGTTCAAGCATTACATCAATTCTCTGAAACTGATTTCTGTTCACCTTCTTTTTTACAGACTTGTATCCGATATATGAAAAAAATATGGTGTCTGACTTCAATTTGGTTTCAATTTTATAATTTCCTGAGAAATCTGTTATTGTGCCAACAGAAATACCCTTCATGGCAATATTTACAAACGGAACCGGTTCTCCGGTTTGTGAGTCCAATATCTTTCCAATTATTTTAGTGGATTGGGATAAACCTATTACCGCAATAAGTGAAAAAAATAATATTGGAAAATATTTTGCAGCCATGCCACAAAAATAGCATGAATATTACATATTAATTTTAAAAAAAGAAGAATTAAATATGTCCGTTATAAAATGTGTGTTTTGAACAAGTGACAGTTATATGTAGCAGTATGCAAGTCCGTTACATTCCTCTTTTACTGAATATCTGCCATTCTGCAAAGCTATCTATTGAGGTATAAGTTGTTCACTATTAGGAATGTTATTTTCTAATTATTTTGAATTCGACTCTTCGATTTTTGCTGCGTCCCTCCTTGGTTTCGTTTGATGCAATTGGTTTTGTCAAACCGTATCCCAAGCTTTTTATTCTATTTTCAACAATACCTTTTTCAATTAAAAAATCTGCAACTGCTTTTGCCCTTCGGTTTGACAGATCAAGATTATGCTCAGGAGTTCCGGTATTGGATGTGTGCCCTGAAATTTCAATTTCCATTTCCGGATACTTATTCATAAAACTTAGCAGTTTATTAAGTTCCGTATGGGATTCAGGCAGAAGTATTGCTTTATCAATATCAAAGAAAATATTTTGCAGGATAATAGATTCTCCTTCAACTGCCTTTTCAAAATCAATCTCTGTATCGGTTTGTATTATTTCATCTGATTTTGCACACTCACAATCCTTTGGATCAGATATTTCAATCACAGAAACATCATCAATAAAGTAATATGCCTGAATAATAGGTTTAGTAATTCCTGACAAATCCATCCTTTCGAATTTTGTTTCATCATTAAACCAAAAATTTCCAATTGTAATAAATTGTTCATCACCTACTGCAGTATAAGTATCACATAAAGGAGTCCACATACCTGCGTTATTCATAAATTTCCCCGGAGTATTAAAAATTTGTGGCTTTGAACCTATTACTCCATCATGGCTTACACCAATAGAATTGTTTGACAGGCATATTCCCAAACGATCAACTGCATATTGTGAGTTACCGGCATGACTGTAATATAATTGAACACAATAAGTTTTTCCTGCTTCAAGGGGTATAGTTAATTTTGCCTGTGCATATTCACGATATACCAGATTTGTACTATTATCTTTCAGCATATTTTCGTTGAAATGTTCTCTTAAAATTATACCGATATATGCATCACCGGAATGAGCTTGAACAGCACCGGCAAAATTTATCGGGACACCTGCATTTTTCTTACTGCAACGATTAAAATAATCTGCTGTACCTTTACTCGGCATATTCCATTCTTTGACAAGGTTTTTCTTAGGAAAGGGGATAAAGTCTTCGGGACAAGGTCCATAATTTTCAAATCCGGGATTTGGCACAAGATTTTGCGAGACACAATAAATTCCAAAAAAAACCAGTAAAAAAAGTACAGATATCTTCATCAGTTTAAATTTTATACAGATAACGAAAAATATATTTGTTTATTTTTCATTGCTGATAAGATTTGAAAAAACAATTATCTTTGATTAGTAAAAATCATTAAAAAACTATTATTTATCAACTTTTAAATTATTGAAATTATGAGACATCTATTTATTATTATTGCTGCTTCGGCACTATTTTTTTCATGTAACGAAAATAGTACTGAAAAAACAATTATTAAAATTGACACTATTGCAGATGTAAATAAAACATGTGAATGGAACCATAAAATCAACTGGTTTGAAATACCTGTTCTGGATTTTGAAAGAGCTAAAACTTTTTACGAAACCATCCTGGATATCAAAATTCAGGCTATGACAGATTCTTCTGATAAGGAAATGGGGACTTATTCTATGGGATTTTTTGCTGATATTAATGACAGTACTATTGTGAGCGGAGCAATTGTGGAGTCAAAAGATATCCTACCTTGTGAAAAAGGAGGTGTCATTATTTATCTGAACGCAAATCCGGATTTAAATTTAGCACTGGGTAAAATTGAAGCTGCAGGTGGCAAAATAACATATCCTAAAACTCCTATTGGTGAAAATCACGAATTTGGTTTTATGGCAATGTTTATTGATAGTGAAGGAAATACATTGGCATTGCATTCTGGAAATTAAAATTTTACAATATCTGAAAAAGCCGGATTTTCCCGGCTTTTTGTTTTTTAAACAAGAGCACTTAAAATAAAAACGGTTTTTACATCAAAGCTGACTTCAGATATCAGTGTTAATTTCTACTTTTGTGAAAAAATCATAATACAGAAATCCAGAATTAATAAAATGAATATTCCTTCGAAATATGATCCTTCTCTTACAGAGGATAAATGGTATAAATACTGGCTCGACAATAAGTTTTTCGAATCAGAACCTGATGACAGGGAACCATATTGTATTGTTATTCCTCCTCCTAACGTTACAGGAGTTTTACATATGGGACACATGCTTAACAATACTATTCAGGATGTTTTGGTTCGTCGTGCCAGAATGATGGGAAAAAATGCATTATGGGTTCCGGGAACTGATCATGCCTCTATTGCAACAGAAGCAAAAGTTGTTTCGATGTTAAAGGAAAAGGGGATTAATAAAGAAGATATCAGCAGGGAAGAATTTCTGAAATATGCATGGGAATGGAAAGAAAAACATGGAGGGATTATTCTCGAACAATTGAAAAAACTTGGTGCATCCTGCGACTGGCGAAGAACAAAATTCACTATGGATGAAGATCTGTCTGAGAGCGTTATTGACGTTTTTATTGATCTTAATAATAAAGGATACATTTATCGGGGTGTGAGAATGGTCAATTGGGATCCGCAGGCAAAAACAGCAGTTTCTGATGAAGAAGTTATTTATGTCGAGGAACAATCAAAATTATTTTATGTTAAATATAAAATTGTAGGGGAAGACAAATATTTAATAATTGCCACTACCAGACCCGAGACAATTCTTGGAGATACAGCCGTTTGTGTTAATCCGAATGATAAAAGATACAAACATCTTAAAGGGAAAAAAGTGATTGTTCCAATGGTCAACCGAACGGTTTCTGTTATAATGGACGATTATGTGGATATGGAATTCGGAACAGGCTGTCTTAAGATTACTCCGGCTCATGATATTAACGATTATGAAATCGGGCAACGACATAATCTGCCTTCGATTGATATTTTTAATGATGATGGTACTTTAAATGAAAATGCAAAACTATTTATTGGTGAAGACAGAGAAGTTGCCAGAAAATCAGCCTATAAAAAACTTGTGGAGATCGGAGCAATTGAAAAAGTTGAAGATTATATAAATAAAGTTGGAAGATCTGAAAGAACTAATGCGGTTATTGAACCAAAACTTTCGATGCAATGGTTTCTTGGCATGAAAGAACTTGTAAAACCTGCACTGGAAAATATATTGAATGACAATATAAAATTATATCCGGCAAAATATAAAAATACCTATAAGCACTGGATGGAAAATGTGAAAGATTGGTGCATTTCACGCCAACTCTGGTGGGGACACAGAATACCTGTATTCTATCTTCCAAATGGTATTTATATTCCCGCAAAAAACATTAATGAAGCTTTTGAAAAGGCAAAAGAAAAAAATAAAAACATTAAAATCAGCGATATCAGACAAGATGAAGATGTTCTCGACACATGGTTTTCGTCATGGTTGTGGCCGATCTCTGTTTTTGACGGAATTCGTTTTCCTGAAAACAAAGATATTAAATATTACTATCCTACAAATGATTTGATTACTGCCCCTGAAATATTGTTTTTCTGGGTTGCCCGTATGATAATTTCAGGATATGAATATATGGGAGACAAACCCTTTAAAAATGTTTACCTTACCGGTATTGTTCGTGATAAGTTAAGGCGAAAAATGTCAAAATCCCTTGGCAACAGCCCTGATCCTATTGCTCTGATGAAAAAATACAGCGCAGATGGAGTAAGAATGGGTATGCTTCTATGTTCACCTGCCGGGAATGATATTCTTTTTGATGAAAGTCTGACTGAACAGGGAAGGAATTTTGGCAATAAAATATGGAATGCCTTTAGGTTAGTAAAAACCTGGAATGTTGATGAAACCATTTCACAACCAAAACATTCAGAATTAGCAATCGAATGGTTTACAGATAAACTCAATCAATCAATTGAACAGATTGATGATCATTTTGAAAAATACAGGATTTCTGATGCTTTGATGACAGTTTACAAATTATTTTGGGATGAATTTTCGGGCTGGTATCTTGAAATCATTAAACCCGACTACGAAAAACCCATCGATAAAATTACAATGGATTATACTATTGTTTTTTTCGATAAATTACTGAAACTTCTTCATCCTTTTATGCCATTTATTACTGAAGAAATCTGGCATTATATGAAAGAAAGAAAAGACGGAGAAAGCATTATGATTTGTTCAATGCCTGAAAAAGAAAAATATAACACGGATTTTCTTGACAAATTTGAAACTGTAAAGGAAATTATTTCAGCAGTCCGTAATATCAAAAAAGAGAAAAACATTCCGTTAAAGGAATCTGTTGAACTTCAATTTAAAGTAAAAAATGATTACGTGGATGTTTTCAGACAAATAATTCTTAAATCGGCCTGTTTATCTGACATTTTGTTTGTTAAAGAGAAACCTGAAAATTCAGTATCATTTATTATAAAAACGGATGAATTTTATATTCCGCTTGTAGAATCAATAAATGTTGATGATGAGATCAGCAAATTAAACAATGAGCTTAATTATCTGAATGGTTTTCTGGAATCTGTTATGAGAAAATTGTCAAACGATAATTTTGTTAAAAACGCCCCTGCGAAAGTAATTGAAGCAGAAGAGAGAAAAAGAGATGATGCAAAAATGAAAATTAATGGAATTGAAGAACAACTAAAGACGTTAAATAAACCAAATCTTTAAAACGCGGTATTAAAAGGGATTTTTATTACTTTTACGAAAATTTCAACAGGCCCGGTAGCTCAACTGGATAGAGCATCAGACTTCGGATCTGAGGGTTGAGGGTTCGAACCCTTCCCGGGTCGCAGATAAGATCAAAATCCTGATCCGAAGGATCGGGATTTTTTTATAAATCCTGATTAAGCTTGCTTAAAATCAGGATTTATAAAAAAAGACCGGATGAGCATGGCGAATCTGGATTTTGATATTTCGAAATGGATCATCAAAGGCTCACGATCACGAGACCGGAAGGGATCGGGAGCGTAACCCTTTCTGGAAATTTCAAATTCCAAGAGTCAATGACGATTGTTGATTGCAGAAAGTTGATTTTTGATCACTTTATCTTTGGATAGGACAAGGGGCAGAGCACCGGCAATTTGAAATTATCCAAGAATAATACCAGAACTAAATTAAAAAATCTGTGCAAATCTGAGTAATCAGTAGCGAAAAAAAGCCACAGATTCACAGATTGACACAGATCCAAGTCTCAAGAACCAATGCTGATAGCTATCGGCACCAAATTTAAAATATACAAAATCCGATTGACGATTTTTGATCATCATGACGATAATTGTGATGTATAATATAGGAGAACCGCTATAGTGGAATAGAGGTTCATAAGACAAATAAAAAGCCCCACTTTTGGTGAGGCTTAAAATTTTTAAATGTTTACAATATTTTAAACTATGCCCGTTTAACGTTTACTGCATTTAATCCTTTTTTCCCTTCTTGCAAATCAAAAGTTACTTCATCATTTTCTCCGATAATATCTTTTAATCCTGATGAGTGCACAAAATATTCTTCGTCTGAATCTGCGTCTTTAATGAATCCGAATCCTTTCGTATCATTATAAAATTTTACTGTTCCTTTATTCATAATATTAATTTAAATTATTCTTGCAAGATACGCATAATTATCGGAATAATACTTTTTTAATATAATATACACGCTATCTGACTCAAAACTTACTAAAAATAAAATATTAAAAACGGACAGAAAAACAGACGGAATTATACAATATTATCAATCACGGGTATGAGACCCCAAAGAAAGCTTTGGAAACTAGTTCCGTAGCAGAGCTGCGGGGTATTATACCCTCTGACTTCGTCGGGATTGTGCGGCTTGCAAATTTCAGTTCACTCACTCCTAAAATTTGATTCTCACGAATAAAAATTGCTAGGGGGTTGCATACCTGAAAACAAGTATGCCTGTTATTAAAGCAGGCAAAGCATACCATAATATACAGTCAACTCTCGACCACAGTATGGGATAAACAACTAAATTTATCCCACTAGCGAAGCGACGGGGGACATTTAAACTCTGCCAACTTTTTCCTTATTTCTAACTTTCTCCTTTCCAAACTTTCTACTGATAAAGATCAAGGTATCAGAATATAATAAATCGCATAAAAATGACATATAGAACCACCCAGAATGAATAAATGAAAAATACTATGTCCGAATGGGATGTTTTTTTTAATATAAAAAAAAGTACCAAAGAAATAGCTCAGGCATCCTATTAGTAAAAACCATAAAGAAATGTCTGGCATTTTTTTTATTATAGGAACAATGGCAATAACTATCAGCCAACCCATAGCAATATAAATCCACATGGACAGTTTTCGCATTTTTATTGTATAGAACCAGATTTTAAAAATGATTCCACAAAGCGCTATACCCCATATTAATCCGAAGACCACCCAGCCAAATCCTCCTCTGATTGAGACAAGAGTCACAGGAGTATATGTAGCAGCTATAAGAATATAAATTGATGAATGGTCAAAACGATTCAGGTGAACTTTTCTGCGAAGATTTCTTGAACTATGAAAAATAGTTGAAGATAGGTAGAGTAAAATCATTCCTCCCCCAAAAATACTATAACTAGTTATATGCCAACCGTCTCCAAGAAGCGAAGATTGTGTAATAAGAATTGCAGAAAAAGTAATTGCTCCCATCAAACCTATCAGATGGGTGATACTACTTGCAATCTCTTCGTATTTTCGTTGGTTTTTTATAAAGCCGGCATTTTCAATATTATTGCATAAAGGTAAGAATCTTTATGATGAATTGTAGCAATTTACTTGCATTAGATCATTTATAATGCGAATATCGAATTAAAAAATGTTATTGCTAATACCATTAGCCAGTCTGACAGCGTTCTTTATGATTTAGCTGTTCCGATAAATATCAGGATATTTTATTCGTGAAACTCAAATTTCAAGAAAGGAGTGAATTGAAATTTGCATGTTGAACTAATCCTGATAGCAAAGCGTATCGGGTAAATTAGATGAATACTCCTCCTCTTGAGGCGAAAAAAATATAATTCATAAGGGATACTTCGTAGGCTTGTGGCGGAGTGATTCATTATAGTTTTATCACTAACAAATCCAAGTAGTAGATACATATTTGTAAAAACTAACAGAAGTAGATGAATCAACCCCGTATGAAGTCGCATTTATAACTAATTCAATACATTAAATGAGATCATGTACATTTGCTTGTTCAATTTACACGGCACATGGCCCACAAATGAACCAGGCCACCGCACTTTTATTAAACATGATTAGGATGAAATGCAGCATTTTACTAATTTGACATCCAATAAATTAACTTGAAAAATAATAATGTTGTACATTCGAAAGCCACTTGGTATTATATGTTTATTTCTTTTTTAGAGTAGGATCAAGTTGATAGGCTTTATTAAGTGATTCCTGAGCATTTTTTTCATCGCCCTTACTTTGATAAGTTAACCCCAGATAATAATGACAGTAAGCATTGTATGGATTGTATTCTATTGATTTTTTGAAATTTTCAATCGCAAGATCAAATTTCCCCAGAGTTCCGTAAACACTTCCCAGATTCATATATGCATCCGCATAACGGGGGTTTAGTTCAACTGCTTTCAGGTACACTTCAAGAGCTTTTTCGTATTCCCCCTGCTGAAAATATATAATACCGACATTGTTGTATGAAATTGGTCGATTAGGATTTATTTCAAATGCAAGATTATAGTTTTTGAGAGCTTTTGTAAAATCATTTTTTCTAAAATATGCTAATCCCATTTGATCATAGGCATCAGAATAATTTGAATATATTTTTGCCGCAGCCGAGAATTCGTTAATGGCGATATCCAGATATTCATTTTTTTCCTTTTCGGTTTTTGCATTAAGAGCAAGATCTTTCATTACTGATAATCCATAATAATACCGCATATGAGCACTGTTTGGCGATTTAACAACATCAGCGGAATATAAAGTCAGGTTACTTTCCCAGTCACGATTTCTGTTAATAGTAATGAATGAATAAATAATTAATATAATTGCAGATATTCCGATTATTGAGATATTGGTTTTAAAAAAAACAGACAGCTTGCTAAATCCCGAAAATTCTGTTTTCTTCTTAAATAGTCTTACCAGAATAAACGCAATAAACAAAGAAAATCCTATGGATCCGATATATAAAAATCTTTCACCAAAGGATGATCCTATAGTTATTATCAAATTACTGTATATCGACATTGTGATAAGGTAAAATAAAATAGCATAGGAAATTATAGTCTTTTTTCTGATTTTAATTATTGCAAAAACCAGCAATCCGACATGAACCAACAACGCAAAAATTGCTTTTATACTTCCGAATCCAACAATCGGGATTTGATTATAGGAATAATCTGCTGTAAGCGGGAAAGGAATAAAAAGTTTAAATAAATACTTATTAAGTATTAAAAAGGAAGTAGCAATTTTACTTTGAAAATCAGGAGCAGCCATTAGTAAATTATCCACTATTCCAGCCTCAACGCCTCCAATATCACCAATCACCTTTTTTCGCAAATACAGATAAATAAGTGCAGGAAGAATGAACAAAGATGAGATCATCAGATTTTTCCTGATTTTTATTTCAGTGAAAAAGTATATTGTCAACGGAATAATTGCTATAAAAGTAATTACTCCTTCTTTCGATAAAATTGATAGAAGAAAACAAGCCAGGGCAATAACAATTTTTATTATACCTGGTCTCGAAAGATGATTCCATAAAAATAACATTGATAGAATAACAAAAAATACCGACATGATTTCATCCCTGCTTTTTATATTTGCAACCACCTCAGTATGTATCGGATGAGTAATGAAAATCAAACTCGCTATAAAAGGAATGATAATATTGAAATTTTTTAAAATTTTTGTCAGTAATAGAAAAAGTAAAAAACCTGAAAGAGCATAAAACAGAATATTTATGAAATGTCCTGGGGCAGGATTATCAGGTGAAAGTTGCCATTCAATTGCAAACATAACCAGAGAAAGAGGACGGTATAGTGTTCCGGGTTTATTCCAGTATCCATATCTGTAAGAAGTTTCCATAATTGTGGAAATTCCTTCAGTGCCTTTTTTGACTACCCAGTTTTCCTTGATAACCGAATAGTCATCAAGTACATATCCGTGACTCAAAGTATTGGAATAAATAAGAAATCCTGTAAAAGCAACAATAAAAGCCAATATAATTTTATGCTTATTACTAATTTT
>JBDRPR010000495.1:0-2842 GCA_043826845.1 Bacteroidota bacterium | reverse complement strand
ATTGTTATAAAAATAAATATGTTGAAAAATAATTACGAAATTGTTTGTTTTAGTCTTAGAATTCGGGAGCCCTAATAATCATATCGGTTTGTGATAAATTTTTATCATGGGCATTTCATATAAAAATATCGCAGCATATCAAGTTCAAAATGATTACCTGAAAAATGATTGAAAAAAAAGCATTTTTTATAAAAATTCTCATTTTTTAAGGTCAGATTTTTTAAAGTCCAGTAATATTCAGAAAATAATTCAGGATCTACTCCGGTTGTTTGCAGGAACCAGAATCTGCAATTATTATCTGACTTAAAAATTTCGTAAATAATATTTGCTAAATATTGTTGAGAAAGATTGAATAGCAGAGGATGTGTGTTTTTAATTTTTTTAAGATCGTCATTATTTTCAGCAATAATATGACATTTTGGAAGTATTAAAATCTCAGAGTATTTTATATTGTCAATAGGATAGTTCTCAAATACCTTTTTAGCTGTCTTTCCCGCTCTTCCACTTAGATAATAGCCCGAAATTTTATCATTTAATGCAGGATTGTCTGTAATCAGAACAATTTTAACAGATCCGGTTTTATATATCGAACCGGGGTGTAATAAATAACTTATATCGGAATATTTTTCAGATTCTGAAATTAATTTGTTTAGAAGAAGATTTATTTCGGGATTGTCATTCATACCCTCATTTAATTTATTATCAGAGAATCTGTTCTTTCAAACACAATAGTACAAAGAGACAAATTGGTTGAATTTATATCAGGCCATAAAATAAATTCCCCGTACGAGTCTTTAATTGTGTACTGTGGATTGACAATTGTGGTAAATTTCCATATCATTTCATCTGGATTACTTTCAGAAAACTCGAGCAGAATATTTGAATATTTGAAATATATTGCAGATTCAACGAGTGAAGGTGGTTGCAATCCCATGGAGGATATCAGATAGTTCCATTTATTAATGTTGTTAAAAGCTATTTTATATTCCATGCACAGATGGTCTGAAATCGAATTCTCTTCTATAAAGTTAGTGCCTGTTGTCAGGTTATTAGCATTATAGTTAAAGAAATAATCAAGAGTATCATTGATAATATTGTATTTGACAAAACCAAAAGCTATATACATGAACAGAGGTCCTGTGGTAGAGGTAATACTTCCGTTTTCGTTGAATTTTACATAACAATTGTTTACATCAGTAATTATATGTGTTAACAGAATATCAAGATCATCATAAAGTTCATTAAGTTTCCATGTTCCTGTAATAAAATCCTTTGTAGAAGTCAAAATAGTAATATCTTTTGAAACTGATGCTGTTTTTTTACCATTTTTCGAATATGCAGTAAGATTAATTTTATATTTACCGGCATGATTATAAGTATGATATGGATTTTCATCTGTAGATGTCGTGCTGTCACCAAAATCCCATAACCAGTCATAAGCATCATCAGAAATATTTATTATATTGATTTCTTCACCAGTGCATGCCGTAGTAGAAACAAGACTGAAATTAGCAATTGGTTCTTTTTGGCAGCTGCAGAAAATAAAAAGAATAAACAGAATAATTAGAAAAATCCCTCGCATGAAATTTCTATTTTTGTGGGCATAAATGTAATAATTTTTTATTTTCAAAAACAAAAGTTAAACATACACTATTAACATGATAAACTTTTCTGATGTAAGGCTTAAAAGACTTGTTGTTCATAATGTTGGATGTAAAAATTCTGATAATAGCCTTCAGATTTCCATATCTGAAATAAAAATTGATGATCAGATAGTAAAAGAACTTCTGATGAAATATTTTTTATCTTCATTTAAATCGGAGGAATATTATAATTTTTATCACGATTCTGATATAAATTTAAATGAAATGTTTGTTTATTCAACACAAATATTTGAAAATCCTGATGATTTGTATCTGGTATCTCTGAATATTGCAAAACATTTGCACAATAATTCTGTACATCCTAAAATTAAATCAGGTGAATTTTATATAGTACATTTTGAGGATTGTATGGTGGACGATGAAATTGTTGAATGTCTTGGTCTGTTTAAATCAGAGAATAAAGACACATATCTGAAAGTATATCATCATGACGATAATTTTGAAATTAATTATGATAATGGTATAAACATAAAAAAGCTGGATAAGGGTTGTTTGATTTTTAAGACAGAAAAAGATGCTGGTTATAAAATAAGTATTATTGACACTGTTAATAAAGATGTCGAGGCGTTATACTGGAGAGAGGATTTTTTAAAAATTAAACCCAGAGATGACAATTTTTATAGTACAAAAAGCATTATTGATTTATGTAAAACATTTAGTGAACAAGTATTGAGTGAAGGGGATCTTGCAGATAAAAAGGATAAAATAAATTTCATAAAAAAAACCGAGAAATATTTATGTGAAGCGGAAAATTTCGACATGAAAGATTTTGAAAAGAATGTTATTGATCAACCGGAGATAAAAGCTGAATTTAAAAATTTTAAAGCAGAATATCAAGAGATGTATGATTTAAAACCTGATAATAATTTTAAAATTTCAGCAAATGCAATTAAAAAGTCGAAAAAATATTTCCGAAGCGTTATTAAACTTGATAAAAATTTTCATGTTTACGTTCATTCATCTCCTGAGTTTATTGAAAAAGGATTTGATAATGAGAAAAATATGAAATATTATAAATTGTATTTTGAGGATGAAAATTAAGGAAAATGCTATTTTAACGTGAGTTCGGGATATCAAATGGTTAAAATATTAATTATATTATTATAAATATGTATGTTATGTTTTTTGCCGTAGGCAATAAATATCAATAAAAATCAAATAACATTAAAATTATTGTC